>CADBOG010000044.1 GCA_902796265.1 uncultured Bacteroidota bacterium | reverse complement strand
GGATTCCAAACCTATTTCAACTCGAACAATATTCTTTCGGTGGCTTTTCACTACGGCTCTGAATCTTACCATAATTTTTTCGCCAATACAATAGGACAAAGTTCTTCGCCGCAAAACGAAACAGGTATTATCAATAATTTCCAGACACAACTTCCTTTCGGTATCCGTTTGTCGGCATCAGCCGATATCTTCCGCTTTCCTGGCATGCGATATCGTCTCTATGCACCTTCGGTAGGAGCTGATTACCGCATTAGGCTCTCGAAAAACATCACGCAACACACTCAGATTGTCGTCCAGTATCAGCTAAGAAATGCGGAACTTAATAGCGACTTGCAGACTTATGCCATTGAAAATACTAATCGTCAGCGCTTTTCATTCCATCTTGACTATAACCGCGATGGTTGGCGACTCCAATCCCGTGTTGTATTTAGTCGATTCGACTGCATGGATCACAACCCAGAGCATGGTTTCCTTATGCTTCAAGATATCAGTCGTACTACTAAGCTATTAGGTAATGACATCACCATTACCGCTCGTGCAGCCATCTTTGATGTAACTGATTATAATGCACGTATATATATATCCGAAAGCGACATGATTTACGAGTTCAGCGCCCCAATGCTTGTTAACAAAGGGATTCGTTGCTATTTCATCATGCGTTACGATTTATTGCGTGACATTTCTATTGCTTTTAAATATGCCATTTCCTATTATCCTGATGAGGAGTCGCTCGGTTCAGGATATGACACCACCGTAGGCAATTTACGACAAGAACTCAAAGCCCAACTCCGATTAAGATTCTAACTTATTATGTTATTATGGATTTGGGTTTAATGCATCAAATGTCAAGACATGGAAAGAGGCTAATCGTCCTCTTGCTGCTTGATGATGCCATCCTCCACAAGTTTCTTATATGTTTTCTCGGCAGCAAGTTGTTCGGCAGCCTTGATAGAATATTCTACGGCTGACTGTGCAGGTTCTCCATCTATGCAAGTCATCACTTCGTATTCACGGCGACTTGACCCCTCATTGTTATGGTATTTTACATGCACCGTTTCGAACGAAACCTTGTGGCGTTCCTTTTGACCCCAGTCGATGAGCTTGCTTTTAAAGTTCCAATCCTGATGTATCATGGAATCAACATCAAGATGAGCGTTGATGACTCGCTCCACGATAACCTTGCGAGTGAAATTGTACCCTTTCTCAAGATAGATAGCGCCTACCAATGCCTCAAAAGCGTCACCATCCTTCGACTTAAAGATGCCTTGCTGCTGTTTATTGTATTGTATCAGTTGAGATAGCCCTATCTTCTGCGCAAGTTTGTTGAGGTTAGCGCGGCTGACTATCTTTGAGCGAGTTACAGTAAGAAAACCCTCTCCCTGATATGGATATTTCTTGTAAAGATACTCTGCTACAATCGAACTCAAGACAGCGTCGCCAAGATATTCAAGGCGTTCGTTGTTAACCTTGTGTCCATTATTGGTTTCTTTTGACTTAGACTTGTGGATAAAGGCTATCTGATAAATATCTGTACGCCTCGGTGTAAAGCCAAGAATGTTTTTAAAAAAATTGTAAAATGCTTCATTCCCTTTATGGCGACTAAACCAGAACATGCCTTCAGCTACTATTTATCGAACTTGCGGAATGCGAGGCTTACATTGTGTCCACCAAAGCCGAATGCATTACAGAGTGCAAAATTGACTTCTCGTTTACGAGCTTTGTTGAATGTGAAATCAAGAGGCTCGATATTCGGGTCATCATTAAAATGGTTGATTGTTGGCGGGACAACATTATTTTTGATGCTGAGCACAGTAGCAATAGCCTCCACACTTCCTGCCGCACCAAGCAGGTGGCCGGTCATGGATTTAGTTGAATTGAGGCTTATATTTTTAGCGTAGTCACCAAAAAGACGTGCAATAGCCTTGGGTTCAGAAATATCGCCAATGGGTGTTGATGTGCCGTGGGTGTTGATGTGGTCAACATCTGCAATTGTCATTTGCGACTCCTCTACAGCTGCCTTCATGGCTTCGTATGCACCACGTCCTTCAGGATGAGAGGCTGTGATATGGAATGCATCGCATGATAGACCTGCACCTGTAATTTCGGCATATATTTGAGCTCCTCTTGCAATAGCGTGGTCAAGATCTTCAAGGACAAGTGCACCTGCCCCCTCGGCAAGAACAAAACCGTCGCGGTCGCGGTCGAAAGGACGTGATGCCGTTTTGGGGTCATCGTTGCGAAACGATAGCGCTTGCATTGAGCCAAAGCCTCCTATGCTGCATTCGGCAACAGCAGCTTCAGAACCTCCAGCTACAATAACGCTTGCTTTACCCAAACGGATAAGGTTGAAAGCGTCACTTATAGCGATGGCCGACGAGGCACACGCCGCCACAGTACAGTAATTAGGTCCTGTATAACCGTATTTGATGGAAATCTGTCCCGCACAGATATTGGATATCATTCGGGTACAGAAAAAGGGGCTAAATCTAGGCACGCCGTCCTTGACATATTGTGTGACCTCCGATTGGAAGGTCTCAACGCCGCCATTGCCGCTACCCCATATAACACCAACACGAGACTTGTCCAAATTACAAGTCTCAAGTGCTGCGTCTCTGATAGCCTCATCTGCAGCTACCAATCCATATTGTGTGAACAAGTCAAGTTTGCGGACCTCTTTACGGTCAAAAAATTGCGAGGAATCAAATCCTTTTACCTCGCATGCAATCTTGCACTTGAATTTTTCTGTATTAAAGCGAGTAATTGGCCCGGCACCACTTACCCCGGCAAGCATTGATTGCCACATTGCTGCAACATCATTACCTATCGGGGTAAGTGCTCCCAGGCCTGTAACAACTACTCTCTTTAGATTCATGAATGAATCACTTATTGTCTAGCCTTTTCAATGTAATTGATGGCGTCGCCAACAGTTGCGATGTTTTCAGCCTCTGTTTCAGGAATGGTAACATCGAATTCTTTTTCGAGGTCCATAATCAACTCTACGATATCGAGAGAATCTGCTCCGAGATCATTGGTAAAGCTGGCTTCCGGAGTAACATCTTTCTCATCGACACCAAGTTTCTCTACGATGAGAGCTTTTACTTTTGTTGCAATTTCTGACATGTTTCTTCTATTTTTTGAAATTAAACAATTCTTTTTCTTGAATCAAATAATTTGCAAAATAACGAAAAAAAAACCAAACCACAAACATTTTACTCTACTTTTATTTATGTTAAATATATTAACATTGTGGCAGACAGCATAATATGAATAACTTTTTTTTTCTTTTCAACAAGTAAATGTGTATTTCGTAATACTCTATATACCAATTATTTGTAATTATACAAAAGATATACATTATTGAATATCAGTATAAAACCTAAAAGCTTGTTTTTTATTTATAAAAATGGACTAAAAGAATAACAAAATAACTATTTTGACATAAAAACTATCAAGTGAATTTGATGTTGAAATACTTATTTTCAATTCTTCGCGTTATTAAGATGTTGTCATCTATTCTGGTTTATTGTTTATCTTTAATGATCTTTAGTAAAAAGGTACTCAATAAATCGGCAGAGGAGCTGACATACTTTTATAAACTAGGAACCATGAAACCTTATATAAAGAAGTAACAATGAAACAAACACGATTATCAATACTGGCATCTGGGAATGGGACAAATGCCCAACAGATTGCAGAGTATTTCGCCGAAAGGAATGATATTATTATAGATAGTATCATTTATAATAAGCGTGACGCTTATGTTGCCACTCGTGCAAAGAATCTTGGAATAGAATCATTTTATATGTCACGACGCGACTTTATGGAGAGCAACAAGGTACTCGAACTCATGCAGTCGCGTAATGTCGATTATCTAATACTTGCAGGCTTTTTGCTCTTGGTGCCAGAGAATCTTCTGAAGGCTTTCCCAAACAAGATTATCAATATACATCCTGCTCTTCTTCCTAACTATGGTGGCAAGGGAATGTATGGTCATCATGTACACGAAGCCGTAGTTGCCAATCATGAATCTGTTACTGGCATCACAATTCATGTTGTTGACCATCGTTACGACTGCGGAACTACTTTGTTCCAAGCTCGTTGTGTAGTATTGCCAACCGACTCGGCTGATGATGTTGCAGCAAGAATTCACTTGCTTGAGAAATCCTACTTCCCGCCTGTAATTGATGCCTACATAACTGGCAAACCCATGCCCGTACAAAAAGAGATATTATGCGAATAGCCGTTAATACACGATTGCTGTTATCGGGAAAACTTGATGGCATTGGTTGGTTTACATGCGAAACGATGCACCGCATCGTAACGGCTCACCCTGAGCATGATTTCTTTTTCCTCTTCGACCGCAAACCTGATCCCTGTTTCCTTTTTGCACCTAATGTTCATCCCATAGTGCTGAACCCTCAGGCGCGTCATCCTGTATTATGGCAGATTTATTTTGAATGGAGTGTGCCAAGAGCTCTGCGGAAGATAAAGGCCGACCTTTTTGTTTCGACTGATGGATGGATGCCTCTTAATGCCAAGATTCCTACACTCGATGTGATTCATGATCTCAATTTTGAGCATTCACCTGATTTCTTGCGCCCCTCACATCAGCGTTATATGACCTATTTTTTCCCTCGCTTTGCAAACAAAGCTACCCGAATAGCTACTGTGTCTGAATTTTCAAAAAAGGATATCGTTGAGACATATAACGTTGATTCTACAAAGATTGATGTAGTTTACAATGGCTCTCATGACTTCTACAAACCTTGTAATGAAGAAGATAAACAAAAGGTTAGAGAGAAATATTGTAAAGGTGAGAAATACTTCATCTTTATTGGAACCATATCGAAGCGCAAAAACTTGGCTAATATATTGTTAGCATACAATAGCTACCGTGAAGATAATCCTGATAACAAAGAGCATTTCGTCGTTGTTGGAGGTAGCTATGGTGCTTATCCAGAAATGGATAATGCTTTGAAAGCAAGTGTATTTAGGGATGATATCCATTTTGTAGGACATGTAGATTCAGACATATTGAGTCAATTGCTTGCAAGTGCTGAGGCTTTAGTATATGCGTCTGTATTCGAGGGGTTTGGCATACCTATAATTGAAGCTTTTAATGCCGAAACAGCTGTTATCACTTCAAATGTGACCTCTATGCCAGAGGTTGCTGGAGATGCCGCTTTGTTGGTAGATTCCTCATCTGTTAAAGATATCGCTCATGCTATGAGCATGTTAGCCAATGATTCATCGCTGCGCAGCCAACTAATTGCTCGTGGTCGTGAAAGACGTAATGAGTTCTCTTGGGAGCGTACAGCTCAACTCTTATGGAAAAGTATGATGAAAGCCTATAATAATTCTTGAACGAATCTATGCTTTATTACTTCTCTTTAATAATCGATTGCCTATGCGTAAAACACTACCATTCCTCTTGATTTCAACTTCACTTTCAACTGGAGTTGCTGCACAGACAATTCCTCCAGCGCTTTCTTCAAATTTGGTATTCAACCCTTCTTTTGAGGATTACCGTGAGTGTCCACGAAAAATAGATGCTTTAGGGAAGTTGACCATTGTAGATGCTTGGTATCAGCCAACAGCAGGTTCTGCCGACTATTATAATATATGTGGTTCTCGCGATTGTGGGGTTCCTCGCAACAAATTAGGAATACAGGATGCTCATTTCGGTAATGGTTTCTGTGGAATATACTGTTCAAAGACAGATTATCGCGAATATTTACAAACCGAACTAAAGGAACCATTAAGGGCAGGGGAGATGTATAGGGTATCATTCTATGTGAGTTTATCTGAATATTCCTCCGGAGCAGTAGCAACAATTGGTGCATTATTTACTACAGACAGAATAGGAGACACATTGCGTAGTGTCTTGATGGACAAATCGATAAAGCAGTTGGCACCAGGAATTTCACAAACTGTTGCCACTTATTTCGAACCACAAGTAGTGAATGATTACGATAGAGTTCTTGATGACACAAAAGCATGGATGCAGATTAGTGGTGTATTCACAGCTAAGGGTGGTGAGAGATTTATGACGATAGGCAATTTCTATCCTGCTTCACAATCAAACGTAGTTGATTTGGATTCTCTGACTTACCTTCTTCCAGGTGCATATTACTATATAGATGATGTATCGGTAACTTGTCTGGGGTGTAAGGTGGAAACAAATCCCGAATCCGATTCTTCACTTGTTGCCGAAGTGCCCATGACATACGCTGATACCTTGAAAGTGGGATCTACATTCGTGTTGCATAACATTTTCTTTGATTACGACAAAGCCACCCTACTACAGCAATCCTACAATGAGTTGCATACGCTGTTAGGGATCCTTCAGTCGCATCCTACTATGAAGATAGAAATATGTGGACATACCGATGGCCATGGGTCAATAGATTATAACCAACGACTTTCTGAGAATAGAGCACGTGCGGTGGTTGATTATCTTGTTTCTCATGGTATAGATGTACGGCGTTTGAGTTTCAAAGGATATGGGAAAAGCCGACCGATAGATACAAATACTACAGAAGAGGGAAGAGCAAAGAACAGAAGAGTAGAGTTTGTTGTAAAAGAGTTGTAAAAGAGTTGTAGATATAAAATAGTTATAAAAAAAGAAAAGCTCGCAGATTTGCGAGCTTTTCTTTATTACTAACTAAACTAACATTAGTTGCGATAGAAGGAAACGCGACGGTTGATAGAGTTCTTAATATCGCCGAAAGGCATGCTCTTACCCTTACCGCTGGTGGTCAGACGATCCTCATCGATACCTTTCTTGACAAGGAGTCTCTTAACCTCAGCTGCACGTTTCTCGGAGAGTTTCTGGTTGTACTCATCGCTACCGCTGTAGTCGCAGTAACCGATAATCTCGTAGTTGATGCTCTCGTCGTCTTTCATGATCTGAGCGATAGCGTTGATCTTACGCATCTGGTCAGCGCTAACGGTGTACTGGTCAACATTGTAGGTGATGGAGAACGGCAGAGCATAGAAGTTATGCTTGTTGTTCTGGTAACCCTCGATAACCCTGCGGAGGCTGTCAGCAGTACCATCGTCCACCTTGGCAGGTTGCATGTGAGCAATCTGATCTTCGAGTTCGTTGATACGGTTGATAAGCTTAGCTTCTTTTTCTTTTGCAGCCTTGAGGTCGTTGCGGAGGCTGTTGATTTCGTCGTTCATGCGGTCGAAGTTCTCCTG
>CADBOG010000043.1 GCA_902796265.1 uncultured Bacteroidota bacterium | reverse complement strand
TGACATTGCTTTGTCTCGGGATAGAAAGCGAGCTTTCTCTCCTCTCGACTTGTGCAATGTTCAAGTTTCAAGTTAAAATTCTCAATTTTCAATTCTCAATTCTCAATTTATCAAGTGTCTTATCAGCATTGCGTAGGCTTGGTTGACGGAACGATCAATATTCTGCTGGCGTCGGTTTCCACCAAATTGCAGTAGTTGTGCTATGGTTTTCTCTCGTGAGGCTACGCCAATCCATACTGTGCCTACCGGTTTTTCGGGCGTACCTCCATCAGGACCTGCAACGCCCGTGGTTGCCATTGCATAATCAGTATCAAGACGCTTGCGAACACCTTCAACCATCTCGCGCACAGTCTCTTCACTAACAGCACCATAGGTCTCGAGGGTTTCATGTTTCACATTCAGAACAGACTCTTTCACCTCGTTGCTATATGCTACTATGCCGCCTTTGAAGTATGAAGAAGCTCCTGCGAGAGCTGTGAGGCGACTGGCTATAGTGCCACCCGTACAACTCTCAGCCGTAGAGAGAGTCAGATGCCTCTCTATGAACTTGCGATGCACTAATTCTTGAAGCGTCTCACTATCCTCGCCAACGATATATTTACCTGCAATGCTATATAAATCAGGCAACAATGCATCAACCTGTTGCTTCAACCGCGCCGCATCGTCCGACACCTCTCCAAAAGCCGTGATACGCAATTTGGTAAGTCCTGCCGAAGGCAAGTAGGCAAGCTTGACATTGAAAGGCAAATTGGTTTCCCACGGTTCTATGAGGTCACTAAGGAAGCTCTCACCAATGCCTTGTACAAGAATATTTTTAGTCACAATAGTTCCCGTCCTGAAATGTTCCTGCAATTTGGGTATAACCCTGTTGCGCATCAGCCATTCCATCTCGAAAGGTACACCTGGAAGGGAAACCAATATTGATTTGTGTTTTGTCTGATTGTCTGATTGTTTGGGAACAGTATCGAACCACATGCAAGGTGCTGTACCCAAGTCATTATTAAGCACTTCGCAGCATTCTGGTACCAGTGCTTGCTGACGGTTGATGGGTGTCAACTGGTATCCTCGACTTTCAAAAAGCCGTCTGACATTTTCCAAAGCCATCTCATTCTCAACCAATTTGCTGTCGAACAATTCGCACAATACCTTCTTGGTCATATCATCTTTTGTGGGGCCTAATCCTCCTGTGACAAGCACGGCATCAGAAACCTCCATCTGTCGACTGACAGCTGACAGAATGGCTTCACGGTCATCACCAATCACCAAAGTCTCTTTGACATTCATTCCTGCTGCAATCAGCATTTCCGACATAACTGCTGCATTGGTGTTCACTACTTGACCTATGAGTAATTCATCACCTATATTAATTATACTAACATTCATGTTTTCAATCTTTAATAAAGAAATCCACTATTCTTTTCGCGTTGCAAAAATAATAAAAAAAATACGATGTTTGGACATTCTGACAAGAAGTTATTCTGATACTCAGATAATCGGATGATTATAACACTATATTCGTGTTTTTCGTTGTTCCAAAAAACAGTTTTGTGTTTTTCGATTCTTATTAATTCTCTCTCATTCATACGAAAGAACAAAGCAAGTTAATTTATTCATCAATCATTATATATCTCTGTTTATCAACTATTTCACACACAAACAATCTCCTTGATTATTTAGACTCAATTCATAAACGTTAATTATTTTTTCTCTATATCATTAATTATTCGTATTTTTGCAAATTCATTTTCATCAAGTTCTATTGACATCATGACCAATATTTCCAATTTAGACGAACTGATACAGATGGCCTTACGTGAGGACATCGGTGACGGCGACCACTCAACTCTCGCCTGTATTCCTCCTGATGCCACAGGCACAGCCAAGATGGTTGCAAAACAAGATGGTATTCTCTGCGGTGCAGAGGTTGGCGAACGTGTTTTTCACCTTGTCGACCCGACTCTTAAAGTCACCCTCCTTATGCAC
The DNA here is from genome assembly GCA_902796265.1 of uncultured Bacteroidota bacterium. Lineage (GTDB taxonomy): Bacteria > Bacteroidota > Bacteroidia > Bacteroidales > P3 > Colimorpha. The sequence continues at coordinate 10,348 of CADBOG010000043.1, read as the reverse complement.
GACGGCGACAACGTCAAGAAAGGTGACCTGCTGATGCTCATCGAAGGTCATTCGGGTAGCATACTCACAGCTGAACGTACTGCTCTGAACTACATGCAACGCCTCAGCGGCATTGCAACAGAGACACACAGAATGGTTCAAATGCTGGAAGGGCTCAATACCCGTCTGCTTGACACTCGCAAGACAACCCCGAACATGCGTCTTTTGGAAAAATACGCAGTGGCTTGTGGTGGAGGCACCAATCACCGCATAGGACTTTATGATATGGTAATGCTCAAGGACAACCATATCGATTTCGCTGGCGGCATAGAGGCTGCCATAGACCGCACTCGCCAATACCTTAAGGAAAAAGGCAAGAATCTTCGTATTGAAATAGAGGTTCGCAATCTTGATGAACTGGAACGCGTTATGCAGCATGGTGGCATTGACCGCATCATGCTTGACAACTTCGACGTAGATACTCTGCGAAAGGCTGTAGAACGCATCGACGGCAAATATGAAACCGAAGCCAGTGGCGGCATCACCGACCAAACGCTGCGTAAATATGCTGAGACAGGCGTTGACTTCATTTCTGTAGGAGCCCTCACCCACCACATCAAAAGCATGGACATAAGCCTGGTAAAGAGATAAAAAAGAATGGATTGCTCCGCTTGACATGGGCAAAATCTATCAACAACTAAAAAATAGTGCATTGGGGGTATGGATATACCGCCGCTACGAAATGCTACTGCGTTTCTGGAGCTTGCGTGTTGTCACCACTGCCAATAAGATAGTGCTGCCTGGTTGCGCTGGCGTTCCCATGTTACAAGTTTTCAAGCACCTCTCCGACCGCGACCTCTGGCAAGGTGCTAAAGCGCTGGCATTCTCATTCCTTATGGCAATGCCACCTCTGCTCATCTTCTTCTTTACACTCATCCCCTACCTTCCCATCGAAGGCATCCAATCTGAACTACTACTACAGCTTTCGCTAATCCTGCCAACTGGACTCTTTGACCGCGTTTCGGAAACCATAACCGATGTCATGAGCCACAAGCACAGCAGCCTCCTATCGATAGGATTTGCCACATCTATCATCCTTGCTGCCAATGGTATACACGGACTACTACAGTCGTTCAACTCGGTAAGCAAAAGCATCGAATGGCGCTCGCTCATACATCGCTACCTACTTTGTCTCCTACTGGTCATAATACTCTACGTGCTTGTCGTTGCAATACTTGCTCTGCTGATTGGCTACAAATTCATGATTCAGCTGATGATCAGTCAGAATTTCATCGCTGAAACCAAACTGAGCCTTTTCGCTTTCAGCCTTGGCCGATGGCTGTTGCTTGTATTCCTGACTCTATTGACACTCAGCCTCATATACTATCTTGCACCAGTCAAAAAACAACGCATCAACTTCCTCTCTATTGGTTCAGTATTATCAACGCTGTCAATCTTCGGCCTCTCGTGGGCTTTCCAAGTTTACATCAACAACTTCAACAACTATAATATCTTATACGGCTCGATTGGAACGCTGCTCGTACTTATGCTGTGGGTTTATGCCAACTGCGTTGTTATCCTTTCCGGATATGCCATCAACATCGCTATTGCTGATGCCCGTGAAGAGAGATACACGCCATCACGCAAACGACGCCGCCAACAGAAACGCATGCTTAAAGAGCAGCGGCCACACTATAACCTAAGCATAGACAATCCTCAATTCCGTCAGCCACGTGGCTCTAGCATCTACCACAGTCCATCAGGAATAGCAAAATGGGGGAAGAAATGAGTGAGACTGATGGACAAAGTTAGTTTGTTAGGATTTTAGAATATTCGGAGAATCCCCAATCACTAATCATCAATAACCAATCACCAATAACTAATCACTCGCAATGATTATTCAGAAAGCAGGCGGCAGAACAATGCCGACAGAAGAGAAAAAAAGAGAAACATTCAAAATGATCGCCAAAACGATGTTCGGCCTCGAGGAAATCCTTGCTGACGAACTTCGCGAATGTGGCGCTGAAAACGTTGAACCCATCACTCGTGCCGTCGCCTTCGAAGGCGATATGCGTGTGCTATATAGAGCAAACTACACCTGTCGTACAGCTCTAGCTATTCTTAAGCCTTTTGCCGAATTTGAAGCCAACGACGACCAAGAGCTCTATGACAACGTATACAAAATAAAATGGGAGAAAATCATTGATGTCGACGGCACATTCATGATTGACTCTACCACTTCGGGCGACATCTTCACTCACTCCTATTACGCTGCCCTGAAGACAAAAGATGCTATCGTCGACCGCCTGCGCCGCAATTTCGGACACCGTCCCAATATCGACACTGAGAATGCCGACTTCAAAATCAACCTCCATATTGCTGACAACAAGGTGACATTGCTGCTTAATTCCAGCGGTGAATCTCTCCACAAACGTGGCTATCGTCAGGCTGTCGGCATCGCACCTATCAACGAGGTTCTTGCAGCAGGCATGATAAAACTCAGCGGATGGAAATGCGACACCAACTTCTACGATCCCATGTGCGGTAGCGGCACCCTCCTTATTGAGGCTGCCATGATGGCCAACAATATCCCTGCTCAATACTACCGCCATGAGAACTTCGCTTTCAAACGTTGGCGCGACTTCAACATTGCTGAATGGAAGAGCGTCAAAGAGCAAGAAGACCGCAAGATTGGTTCCATAGACTTCGACTGTGAGATTTGGGGTAACGATATCGATATCGATGTCTTGCAGCAAGCCGAAAACAACCTCCGTTATGCAAAACTTCACAAAGACGTGATGCTTTACAACAATTCCTTCGAAGACCAGGAACCGCCAGAAGGAAAAACCATCATCGTCACCAATCCCCCTTACGGAGAGCGCATCAAAGTTGAAGACCTTAACGAATTGTATACCAAGCTGGGCGACACATTCAAGAACCTTTATGGCGAACGTTGCGAGGTGTGGCTCATCACCTCCGACTTCGAGGCAATGAAACATATCGGTCTCCATCCATCAAGAAAAATACAGCTCTTCAATGGCTCGCTCGACTGCCGCCTCCTCAAGTTTGAACTATACTCTGGCAGCAAGAAGCAAGGCAACGACAAGTGAGCATCATCTGTTCCTCTACCATTAAAAGCATCGCCCTCAAGATAGGCTTTTCCGATTGCGGCATTGCACAAGCATGCAGGCTATCGGAAGAGGAATACCCTCTTGACGGATGGCTTGCAGAAGGCTACAATGCCGACATGGAATATATGATGCACAACAGCGAGATGCGTCGCGACCCACGCCTTCTTGTCGAAGGTGCAAAAAGTGTTATCTCGTTGGTACTTGCATATAAACCAGACCGTCTGATGGATGGTCCGTTCAAGATTGCCCAATACGCATACGGCGAAGACTATCACGAACGGATGAAACGCATGTTATACCAGCTCATCGCTGCTATCAAGGAGCAATACCCCGATTTCGAAGGACGTCCATTCGTTGACACTGCCCCAATCAGTGACCGCCATTGGGCGATGCGAGCGGGTTTGGGTTGGATTGGTCACAACAATCTCTTCATACACCCCACTTTCGGTTCCTTCTGCTTTCTAGGTGAGATTGTGACCACTTCCGAAGTCGACCACTACTCTGACAATAAAGCATCCAACAATGAGCATACCTGCAACGACTGTATGCTCTGCATAGAAGCATGTCCAAACCACGCTATAGTCGAGCTCCAGGATGGTGTTTATGTCATAAATGCAAGGAAATGCACCTCTTATAACACTATTGAGAACCGCAGCGAACAACTTCCTACCGAACTCAATACGAGGGGTTTTATTTTCGGATGCGACATCTGCCAGTTAGCATGTCCTTACAACAAAGAGACTCCCGCCTCTTTTTCGCTTTCCGACGAACGGAAGAACAAATTGGAGAGTCTCCCCTATGCTGATGAAACCCTGTTCAACAAGTTTCGTAAGCACTCGGCCTTAGCGCGAATAAAGTACTGGCAGCTAAAGCGAAATATTGGTTACTGATTAAGCATACCCAACAGCTGGATGATTGTGCCGACAGTTTGTGCTTTCTGTTGGATGTTGCTCGTATTGACACCATCAAGACCCGTAGCATTCAGCAGGCTGTTAGTTAAATTGTTAGCCATGGTTGTGGTAATGTTGCCCGTGCCGCCTGTGACCATACCAGCAGCAAAAGCTTTCTTATAGGTTGCATCAGCCTTGTTGGCTTTCAAGCCATTATAAGCTCCGATGACGACGATGATGTTGCTTAAATCGGTAGGATTGGTGATGGCAAGTGTACCAGCCTTCTTGCTATTGTTAAGGGCAATGAGTGCCTGACCACAAGCAGCACCAGAAGAAACGGCTGCCGTATTTGTAGCACTACCCATAAGACCACACGAAGTCATTGCTAAGGTGGCAACAAACATCATAATTAAACTGATTTTCTTCATAATTTTGACTTTTTATTATTTCTCTTATTTGTTGTTTTTTAATTCGATAGACAGTATATATTTGTCATTTCCGGATGGCAAATATACATTTTTTTTACCATTATTTAGAAAATAATCGTAACTTTGCACCGCAATTGAATAGAAAAAAGTTCTATTTTTATTCACATCAAACAGATAAACAATAATTTAAACAATATCCATCAATTTTATGAACAACATTCTTTTTTCTTTCCCGAAGCCTGAGAACGAACCCGTACTCGGCTATGCACCCGGTAGTCCCGAACGCGCAAAAATCCGTGAAGCTCTCAACGAGCTCTACAAAATGGAGTACGAAATCTGCCCCATCATAGGTGGTAAGAAGGTTAAAACCAAAGACACCGGCACCATCGTCATGCCTACTGAGAACAAGCATGTCCTCGCAAAATACTACAAAGTAGGAGAGAAAGAGGTCAAAATGGCCATCGAGGCTTCAATGAAAGCTCATGAGGAATGGGCCAACACTCCCTGGATTGAACGTGCCAGCATCATGCAGAAGATTGCCACACTCATAGCTGGCAAATATCGTTGGAAAATCAATGCTGCCACTATGCTTGGCCAAGGAAAGACCACCATGCAGGCTGAAATCGACAGTGCATGCGAACTTGTAGATTTCCTGCGCTACAATGCATTCTATGCTTCTCAAATCTATAGCGACCAGCCTTGCAGCGACAAGGGCACCCTCAACTACGTGACCTATCGTCCTCTCGAAGGCTTCGTCTTCGCAATCACCCCCTTCAACTTCACATCCATCGCCAGCAATCTGTGCCTGAGCCCCGTGCTGATGGGTAACACCTGCATCTGGAAACCCTCCACCACAGCTATGCTCTCCAACTATATCCTCATGGAGATTTACAAGGAAGCCGGTCTTCCTGACGGCGTTGTCAACTTCCTGCCTGGCAGCGGCGCCCTCATCGGCAAGGTTGCTTTTGCCGACAAGAACCTCGCTGGCGTACACTTCACTGGCGGCACAAAGACTTTCAACGGTTTCTGGAAAGCTATCGGTGACAATGTCGCCAACTATCGCACCTATCCCAAGATTGTCGGTGAAACTGGCGGCAAGGATTTCATCTTTGCTCACAACAGTGCCAATCCCGCACAGGTGGCTACCGCCATCGTCCGCGGCGCCTTCGAGTTCCAGGGTCAGAAATGCTCTGCTGCATCACGTGCTTATGTTCCCAAGTCGATGTGGCCTGAGGTCAAGACCATCGTTGGCAAGATGCTTGATGAAATCAAGGTCGGTGATGTTCGCGACTTTAGCGCTTTCGTAAACGCAGTCATCGATGAGGCTTCGTTTGACAACTGCATGAACTACATCGAACATGCCAAGAAGAGCAAAGATGCCGAAATCGTGTTTGGTGGAACAGGCGACAAGAGTGTAGGCTGGTTCATCCAACCCACCGTCATCCTGGCAAAGAAACCCGACTACAAGTCGATGTGCGAGGAGATTTTTGGACCTATCATCACCATCTATGTCTATGATGACAAAGATTATGAGAAGACCCTCCACCTCTGCGATGAGACCTCGCCCTACGCCCTCACCGGTGCCATCTTCGCCAGCGACCGCAAAGCATTGCAACTTGGCGCCAGCGTACTGAAATACGCTGCTGGTAACATCTACTACAACGACAAGCCCACTGGAGCTGTCGTCGGTCAGCAGCCCTTTGGAGGTGCTCGTGCAAGCGGTACGAACGATAAGGCAGGCAGCTACCTCAACCTTATCCGCTGGACCTCGCCACAGGCTATCAAAGAAACCTTCGACCCCGCCTACAACTACAGCTATCCCTTCGTGAGCAACGAAGACAACCCCTACGAAGCTCCTAAAGCTGCTAAGGCTCCTGCCAAGAAGGCCGCTGCAAAAGCTCCCGCCAAAAAAGTTGCCAAGAAATAATAAATCCCCCTCTTTATAGATATACTCATAAAGAATGGGAATTAAGGTATTGAACCTTAATAAAGCAAAAGTGCCGACTTACGTCGGCACTTTTATTATCTCCATGTAAATCACAATGCTGTTCTTTGCAACAGCCACAGTTTTATCTATTATCGACTAATCCTTAGTGGAAAATCTGTCGCAAAGAATCTGTATCACCTCAAGGTTTCGTGGCACTTGAAGGTCAAGGATGCCATCATGAAGACTCACCATACGTCCTTTCTTCACAGCCGAAAGGGTGTTGTAGGGAGACGACTGGCAGAAACGGGCACTATCCTCTGCTCTGATAAGGATAAAGTCGGGGTCGGCCTGCATCAAAGCCTCGAGACTGTAACTCCAGCCCTCGCTGTCGCATGCAATATTGTAGCCGCCAGCCATATCAATAATCTCGTTGATGAAGGTGTTGCCGCCAGCTGTGAAGTTTCCACCGCTTCCGAAACCTACTACATAGTATACCGTCGGACGATTCTCATCGTCGACATCAACCTTCTTCATAATCTGTTCCAAACGAGATTGGAGCGACTGATTGAGCATTTCAGCACGATCCTTACGGCCCACAAGACCTCCAATCTTAGTTATATTCTCGTAAAGTCCTTCGAAATGAGGTTTTTCAATGACAGAGACCAGTGGCACTCCCATGTCTGCAAACTGTTTCACAACCTTCTGCGGAACCATAGAACCACTGATGATAAGGTCGGGTTGGCAAGAGAGCACCTTCTCAATATTCAAGTTACTGATGCCACCAATATTCTCAATCCGGGAAGCCTCCGGAGGATAGACACAGAATTCGGTACGTCCTACAAGAATGCTGTCGGCACCAAGAGCGAACATTATCTCAGTAACAGCAGGAGAAAGTGAGACGACACGTTTAGGATTCTTGGGGACTCTTACAGTCATGCCATAATCGTCGGTATAGTCGTACTTTTCAGACTTTTGTCCTTCTTTAGACACACCGCCGCATGAGAAGAGCAACACTAAAAGTGGAAGGATTAATAATACTCTTTTCATATTATATATTTGAAATCGACCGATAATGATGGTGACAATTGGTATATTGTCAGATGTAGCCAATTAATAGAGGGGATGCCGATGGCATCCCCTCTTATTAAATGTAAATGCAGAGTAACGTTTAATGCTAATTAGAGGAGCTTTGCCAGCTTAGCGGCGAGGTCACCAACGCGGGTGCTGTAGCCCTTCTCATTGTCATACCAGCTGACAATCTTCACGAAGTTGCCATCCATGACTTGGGTCAGGAGAGCGTCGAAGATGCTGCTGTGAGTGTTGTCGATTATGTCGATGCTGACGATAGGTTCCTCAACATACTGGAGGACACCCTTCATCGGGCCTTCAGCAGCCTCTTTGATGGCAGCATTGATTTCCTCCTTGGTGACGTTGCAATTGAGCTCAGCAGTGAGGTCAACAACGGAACCATCAGGAGTAGGAACGCGCATTGCGAAACCATCCAGTTTGCCTTTCAGCTCAGGGATAACCAGGCCTACAGCCTTGGCAGCACCTGAAGAGGTGGGGATGATTGAAACGGCAGCAGCACGAGCACGACGGAGGTCGCTGTGGGGCTGGTCGAGGATCTTCTGGTCGTTGGTGTAGCTGTGAACAGTGTTCATCAAACCACGTTTGATACCGAACTTGTCGTTCAACACCTTAGCAACAGGAGCCAAGCAGTTGGTGGTGCAGCTAGCGTTGCTGACAAGCTGCATCTCTTTAGTGAGGACATTGTCGTTGACACCCATAACCACAGTAGCGTCGACGTCATCAGCCTTGCCTGCGGGAACGGTGAGGATAACCTTCTTTGCGCCAGCGTTGATGTGCTTCATCATCTGCTCACGTTTCTTGAAGAGACCGGTGCTCTCGACAACGATGTCAACACCCAGTTCGCCCCAAGGCAGGTTCTGCGGGTCGCGCTCGGCATAGATTTTCACCTTTTTGCCATTGACCACGAGGTAGTCGCCCTCAGCGTGGACTTCGCCGTCAAAGTTCTCATGAACAGAGTCATACTTGAACAAATAAGCCAGAGTGTCGGCACTGGTAAGGTCATTGATTGCGACGATTTCGAGCTCGGGGTGAGCGAGCATTGCGCGGAAGCTCATTCTTCCGATTCGGCCAAAGCCGTTAATAGCTACTTTTGCCATATTGAATTGTTATTTAATTAATTAATGTTAATTTTCCTTAACGAATGATTTTACAAATATACACAACTATTTTGATTCGCACAAAAAAAAACTTGTGAAATATAAAATTTTTGTATTTTTGCAGCCGATTTGGTCGCCCTAAAAGCGTCAAAAGGGAATCGGGTGCAACTCCCGGACAGTCCCGCTGCTGTAAGTTCAACAACTTGCATGTCAACAATATAGCCACTGCATCTCGCCATAGATTTGTGGGAAGGCTGACAGGCAAGGAACGAGTCAGAAGACCTGCCAAATCTGTGAAAATCGGCCCGCTTTCGAGGAAAAAGTGCCCGATGGTTGTGAAAATGTGAAGTCATGATTATTAAAAAAATGTGAAGTCGAGAGATTGTGTCGTTGCTGAGTGTCTGGACTTACTTTTTAAACATTTCGTCATTTTTACATCCTTCCCACTTCCCTTTATGGCTTGCCAATATTGTTGAAACCAATTTTAAACAATATCAATATGCTAAAGAAATTACAATTACTATTTTTAGGACTGGCTGCCGCCACATGTCTTATGGCGCAACCCGAGTCCAAGTCGGTAACTATCAACCAGTCCGACATCCAATTCTGGGTAGGTAATGGTAGCAACACCTCTGTTATCGCTATATGTTGGGATGCCACATCCGCTAGCTACACTCCCACTGTCGTCGTTTGGGGCATTCACTGGAACGGCTCCATCACTCTCCTTGACGCTCTCGACACTCTCATGGCATACGACAGCCGTTTCTCCTACACTTTTAGCGGCTCGTATCTTAATTCAGTGAGCTACAACGACCCCGACGCTGGTGTCAACCTCACTCCCGTTCAGCACTATAACTGCAACAACTACAATGGAGTGTATGGCTCCACCTACCTCTCAAACACCTGGCTACGCATCTCCGAGTCGACCTGCGAAAACTACAACTTCACTGGTGTCAACAATCTTATCTATGCAAGTGATCCGAATGCCTCTTCTGACACCGACCCCGTTGATGCTTCCCTACCCTTCAGCGATATCCTTTACTGGGTTGGTTCCGGCTCCGATAGTGCTGAATTTATCGTAAGCTTCGCACAGCCCGACACAGCATTCGCATGGGGATTCCTTTTCAACGGTTCTACCACGGCTCAAAGCATGATAGATGCCATAGCAGCTGCCGACCCTCGTTTTTGGACCACGGGAACACCTTCCTATAATGGTGACATCCACTTCGTGACCGATAATGGCGACACTCTCGGACTCTCACCCGTAGACCCAGCAGTAGGATACAACTTCTGGTGGACCAACCTCAATGGCGTCAGCGCTGGTTCGGGCACTGCCTCTACTATGCATAACGGCGACGTGTTCAAATATGGCGACCTTAACTCGGCCACTGGCTGGGATCCTATGGGTACCTATTTTATGGAGGAGGCTTGGACTACCACACCAACTCCCGTACCTGCTCCTACCAGCGTAGAAACTCCCGAAGAGGCCACCATTGCTGCCAGCGACATCCTCTATTGGGTTGGCACAGGCTCTAATGAGGTCATCCTCGCCGTCAACTGGGCCGACACTGCTTTGGCTTGGGGCTACCGCTTCAATGGCGACAAGACCGTCTCCGACATGATGAGCGACATTGCAGCAGCTGACCCTCGTTTCAGCTATACCATGAACGGCAGCTACCTTGGCGACATCAACTTTACTGCCGGCAACCGCACCTTAGCTGTCACCCCTGACAGCTATTGGAGCAGCACCAACAACGGAATCATGGATATGGGCATGGGACAGAGTCTCAACAATGGCGACCTCGAG
>CADBOG010000042.1 GCA_902796265.1 uncultured Bacteroidota bacterium | reverse complement strand
TTTTCAGAGAGACAGAAATGTCTCGTATAAAGTCCCATAGTCTCCCATATACCATTTAATATCAGGAGATATTTGTGTTATTATACCTGTACAAATAATGCATTATGTTACCTTACGGCAAATAGGTTATCGTGGGTTAATGGCAATGTGAATATTTTGGAATGTCAAAAGATATACTCTGATTCATCTTCGGCGGGAGCGTCGGATTCCATGCACCCTGAAAGGGAACCGAACACCGCTGAATTCGAATCCATTGAAGTGAGGAACATCACTAGGTAGACGGGCATATAGGTGACTTTGCCGTCCTGATAGATTTCGCGTTCGTTGGAGACAACGGTGGCCGACGGGATGTGATAGTCAGGGTTCCCCAAGAGGTTATTGAGGGCGCTATGCACGGTGTAGTCCTTGCCCGACTTGACCTCGATGGAATGGGGTCTCATGGCCGTGTGGTTGTCAATCAGATAGTCGACCTCGCCCTGCTTGCGCTGGTCGTAGTAGAAGAGCTTGTGCCCGTGGGCACGCAGCTCCTGCGCCACCACGCTCTCATAGACGCTTCCGAGGTTGATGCTGCGTATGTCGTCAAGCACCGGTCGGATGTTGTTGTGATAGAGTTGGCCGGTGAGTAAACCCACGTCGTTCAGGTAGAGTTTCAGCAGGTTTTTCTGCAGCGACTCGCTCAGCGGGAAAACTGGATTTGCAATGGCGTGGACGGCAAGCGCGATGCCCGAGGAGATGAGGTACTCGAACTCCTCCTGGTATTGCTCGAAGCGGTCGCCCTTCTTGCCGCGAATCTCCTTTGCCACAATGCGCTTCTTCTTGTTCTCCATCTGCGAGGGAATCATCTCGTAGATGCGGCGGATGAGCAGCTTCTTGCTATGCTCCTTCTCGTATTTGGAGGCGTCGGAGGCGTAGAGGGTGCGGATGCCTTCCTGCACCTCGCGGACGCGGACGATGTTGTGCGTTTCGAGGTAGGTGTTGACGGCATCGGGCATCCCGCCCACCAGCAGATAGCGGCGGAAGAGGTCCATCACGTGGTTGTGGTGCTCCACAGAAAGGCTCTGGCGGTTCTTGTAGGCGTTACGCAGCATATCGATGGCCTCTGTGCCGAAGCCGTTGGCAATGAGAAACTCCTCGAAGTCGAGCTGGAACATCTCCTTGGGGATGACGCTGCCGACGGGGATGGAGGTGGCGTCCTGCAACGTTTTGCCCAGCAAGCTGCCGCTGGTGATGTAGCGGTAGCGGCCGTCCTCGCGCAGGAATTTCAGCATGGTGAGGTACTGCGGGTAGTGTTGGATTTCGTCGAGGAACACCAGTGTGTCGTTGCGGTCGCCCAACCGGTCGCCCGCCACCATGCTGAGGGTAAAGTAGAAGTCCTCCTTCTTGTGGATGTTTTTGAAGAGCTGGTCGCCCTCGTCATCCTCGACGAAGTTGATTTCAATGAAGTTCTTATACAACCGCGTACCCACCTCGCGGATGCTGAACGATTTGCCAATCTGGCGGGCACCTTGTAATATGAGAATCTTGTCGGTACCCGACTTCAGATGGTTTTCGAGATACGATGTAATCTTGCGGTATAGCATGGTATTTTACAATTTTGACTTACGTCCAAAGTGCTTCCGCTCGGCATAGCTCAAGCATAAGATGATTGACTCTGTGCTCGCTTAATCGCACTTTTCAATAATTTTTCATAGTTAAAAACTACACTTTTCAATAGTTTTTACAACTAAAAAACTACACTTTTCAATAAAATTTCCGACTTCTATAATACAACTTTGTATTTATCACGTTTTGTTTGAGTTAAGACAGAGCCCAAAACTCAATGGATGCTGCAAAAATACACTTTTCAAACAAACTGGCAAACTTTTTCTTCAAAAAAACAGTTTTTTTGTTGCGGTGATATATATTTCGAAAATGGCATTCATTATAGAAAGACCTCGGGTTGGTGCTCTTCATCTTCACCGTGGGCTTGCAGGTGGGGCCATCGTTCTTCGCAAGTTTCCGCAAGGGAGGATTGCAACTAAACCTGCTGGCGGTGGCCATCGTGGCACTGGGTGTGGTGGGACCTATAATCTGCTGCATACTGATTCGCAGCATCTGCAAGGTGCGGCTGGAGCAGGAGCCCGTCAATTTAGTCGAGCCTGTTGAGAGTGCACCGCTCAACACTGTGGGCAACCAAGAGAACGCTGTGGGGAAGAGTTTGATGGTGGTGTTCGTGGGCATGTGCCTCGGAGTGGTGCTGGGCTCCATCGCCATCCCTGTGGGATTGAGTGTTCCGATGAAACTGGGTTTGGCTGGCGGTCCGTTGATTGTGGCTATCCTTATCGGTCACTTTGGAACAAAGAATGGTCTCGCATTTCTCCTTCCGTATCGTATCATGTTATTTTTTAATCATTACTTAATTATACTCAGAAGTCAATCTTCCATATGCTTTTAGCGCAATTTGCCATTTGCATCTGTCTTTGATTTATGGCGTCACTATTCCATTCATGGAATGTCGAAGGAATGGCTTTTGTGGTTTCAAATGCAGATTGTTCATACACTTCGCACTTTGCAGAATAAGGCTTGTTCTCTAAGTCACGATTGTAATTCTTCTCAAGCAGACACAAGTTACCAATTCTGTATATTAACGAGTCGAAGTCGTAATTGTCGTCACCCCATTCCAAGCCCGGATTTTGTGGTAAAATATGTTCTAAAGTGTCAGTTTCGCTTGTTAGTGATATGTCTCTTGTACCACCTTTGAAACGTTCGTATTTTCCCAAAATATACTTGACAACTTTATTGTTTCTGGTATTTGGTAAAAATACTTTATGGCTGAATACTGTCACAAACTCGTTGTCATCGACATATATCTCCTGAAGTTGTGACCTGTTGTACACAGAGTTGTTGAATATCTGCGTCGCAATGGTATTGTACACCTTTTCAATGTCATTGGGATTTTTCCCGCAAATAACATTGTAACGAAAACCAACAGTTATCACATCTGTCAAAAGCCGTACAAAGTCGTTTCTATCAAGATGCTTGTATGCAGCCATTAATAATGAGTAGGGTTGCTTCATATTGAACAGATTCAACAGCTCTATATTGTCCGTTATTTCTCTACGACCTTGCCACAATTCGTCATTGGCATTTCTTAGAGCCATATAGATGTCACTATACTCCATCATCTCATTTACAAGAGCGAAGACCTCTTCGGCTGATTTTATCTTTCCGCGAATGGCTTTGAACAATTCATTGGAGCGAACAGTTTTGTTCTTTGAATTCCAATAATACCGTATAAAGTCAGGCAATTTCTCAGCTTGGATGTTTTGTGTCAAATTCGACCATTTCTCTTCAAGGGTGGCAATTCGGTCAGGATATTGGGCAGAATTATCTACAAGAGAA
>CADBOG010000041.1 GCA_902796265.1 uncultured Bacteroidota bacterium | reverse complement strand
TGACGGGTTAATAATTATCGACTGTTTTTTGTTGTCATTCATCCGGGTTTGCGACTGGTTTAGGTTTACTCTGATCTAGAGCCAGAGCTTTTGGTTTATCGAGACAAATATACATCTTTTCTTTCATACGGCAACATTTTGTAGGTTCCTGATGTCGTCGTCTCGGTACGAGTGCCAGTGTTTCATAATGTTCCATGACGTGACACCTCCGAAGGACTTTCGAAGTTACATCAAACCTACATCGAAGCTAAACCGAAGCTAAACCGAAACTAAACCGAAACTACATCGAAGCTACATCGAAGCTACATCGAAGCTTCTTGTCCATATCCCTGTCTTGTCTTTTTTACCAATTATAAATCATATTTTAAATTTTCTTAATTTTTTAGTACAATATACTATCTGAGTATTCTTAACGTTTTAGAACGAATATTAACAAAATGTTGACACCAGTCATTTCTCAAAAAACTATCAAAATCTACCCTAATTACTTATCATCCCTACAACAACCCACTATTCATCTACACCATCTCTATAACAGCTCTACGTCAACACCTATTTACCTCCAAACTAATTCTAACCTAATTCTAGCATAATTCTAACTTGACTCCTACTTAACTCCCACTTAACTCCCACTTAACTCCTACTCATCACTAAACCTGCAACTACTATAAATCGACTTTGAGCAAACAAGAATAGGATTGAAAACAAGAATCAAATAAAACATTTAAACATAACACTTTAAATCTTAATCTTTTATTAATGGACTTGAGTAAAATACTGGTAGTCTCCGGCAAGCCGGACATCTACGAACTGGTATCGCAAACAAAGAACGGAGCTATCGTTGAGTCGCTTGCCGACAAAAAACGTATTCCTGTCTTTAAATCGGACAGGATCAGCTCATTGAATGAAATCAGCATCTTCACAACCGATAAGGAGAAACCTCTGACTGAGGTGATGCAAGACATCTTCCGCAAAGAAGAGGGTAAAAATATTGAATTTGATATTCGCAAAGCTGCCAATGCAGATTTATTTGCATACTTCAAAGAGGTGCTTCCAAACTATGACACAGAGCATGTGCATGCAAGCGACGTAAAGAAAGTACTATTATGGTATAACCTTCTGAACAACAACGGAATGGTCGACCTCAAACAGCCCGAGGATGAAAAAACCGAAGAGGGAGCTGAGGAAAAAAAGGAAGCATAACAAAGAAACAATTCTAACTTGCTTATATTACCCCACATAGCAGAACTATGTGGGGTTTATAATTTACTCTGTACGAATGGTACTTTGAACAAAAGTCATAGCGTAATAATAACAATAGCATAACAATGAAAAAAATAAATTTTGCAGTTTCGCTTTTTTTATTTACTTTTGTAGATTAATTGAATTCATATATAATGCGAAATATAGGTCTCATAATCAGCATAATTGGGGCGCTTTTTCTCTGCAAGGGTGTCTATGCACAAGAGAATTTGCGCACTTTTACCTATTTTAGCTATGACTATGACAGCGACCATACAGACACTAACAAAGTTTTGGTGGAGCAGCTAGCGTCGCAGCTGCGTATCCAAAACAACAATAAACCCCAAAATCCCATACCTGGTTTTGCAGAGGAGGTAACACTTGCTGACTACATGACAGACAGCATCTACTACCTCTACAAATATAGCGACAGCAGCTATTATGTGGCGTCTTCTATGACGAGGGAAGACATCAAATGGGATACCCAAATCATTGATTCCAAAACCACAAGATATACCACAAGCATAAACTCTAACCGCATCGAGTTGATTTTTACGTCGAAAGAAGGTGTGGATGCAAATCCCCTACCCTATTACGGAAAATTCAAAGGAACGATGAAACAGATGGTGCGTAATGGACTGGTACAACTGGAGTTAAGTGGAGTATCAAAACAAAAGTCGAAAGCAAAAAGGTTGATAACTGATAATATGGGAGTGCGCAAAGGTAGTCGAGAAATGAGCAACATAAAGAGGGAGAGAATGATTATCACTACTCATGTATTTGATAACGAACAAATTTGCTGGGGTATGGAAAAACCGACAGTAAATGAGATTCCTTTCGACACAACGCTGCATTATGCTGGCGGCACACTGATTCTGAAGCGAATAATGATGCCTGTTTTACCAAAACATTATCAGACATTTATCGAATTAAGACAACACTCGAATGGTGATGCTTACGACAGGACAGGTTCTGTGTTTGTGATTCCTGATGCGAACGAAAGACTTAAGCCGACATTCCTGGATGCCATCATTGGTCATCCCGACTCCTTACCTACCATCACAGGACGAGACGGACAAAAGTACCAGGGTATTGTACCGGGAATCAGCCTGATGCAGAAATATTACTATTCATCGTTTGTTTATGAACCAATTGTAGAGCTTATGCGATTCTTCACCCCATTCGGTGTTGGCAAATACAACGATAGAGTAAAACTCGATGGATTAGATTGGGAGAATGAAACACTTTATAAACAAGAGGTTACAGAATTAAAACCACTACTGGAAGGTGAAGTGTTGATAGGAGTTTTTATAGGAAACTACGATGGTGGTGGACATAAGGTAAGCCTTGACATAAAGTCTTATCCGAATGATTACGAATGGAATATCGATGACAAGTCATCTTTGAACCACCGAATCGTACCACTTGTTAACACCTGCAATGTGTTGGAGATGGCAGGTCAGAATTATGGGAAAATATTCGGGACGGACAGCATCACGGTACATTTCTACATAAGTAAAAACGACAGCAACATCACCTTGCGCTACATTAGCACCGGTCATGGCGGCTGGGGAGGCGGCGATGAGTTCAATCCCAAAGAGAATGAGATTTTTATCGATGGAGTTAAACGCTTCAGCCACACTCCATGGAGATGCGATTGCGGTAGATATAGGGAATGGAACCCTGTGTCAGGAAACTTTTGGAACGGGCTGTCGAGCAGCGACTACAGTCGCAGCGGATGGTGCCCCGGAACTGCCACACAACCCGTGTACTTTAACCTAAACGACTTGAAACCAGGCAATCACACAATGACAATAGCAATACCTCAAGGTAAACCAATGGAGGGAGGCTTCAGCCATTGGAACGTAAGTGCAAGTTTAATAATTGAAAAATGAAATTTGAATATTGAAATTTAACAGATTACATATAGTCCCATTATTACTGCTATTATTCGTAGCAGGTTGCAATAACAACACTACCGACACGAAGGGTCCGGCAAAACAAACGCCTACAGAAATCCCTGAGTTGCCATATGTGCTGGAGGGGGACTATACCCCTGAAGTTGGTGTGATGCTCAAGGTGCTGATGGGTAACGACACCTGCTTCGTTATGGTCGACAGTTTAGACGACGACACGATGCATGGACATTATTATCATATAGTTGCAGGAAGCGACAGCGTGCATTGCGAGAGTTTCGAGCACGACCGCCATTGGCGTGACCGACGCAAAGATGCTACCGTATACATCTATCAAGAACCCAATTATACACCAGAAGAGGATGCATTATATAGACGACCAATTTATCGCGTAAAGATAGATCACGACATAGAGTATGGGCAAGCCCTCGGATTCTGGTGCAGCAAGCCAGGCACAGAAGAAGACTCCTACCTGGAAATAATCATCGATGGTTTGGCTAACAGCATATCACGCACCACACAATCACTTACCATGGATGTGTACCGACCAGTTGACAGCACAAATCAACGCCATCCGTTGCTCATGCTACTACATGGCGGTGCCTTCTATGTCGGCGACAAACAAGACAGCTGCATAAGAGGTCTTTGCCGTTACTTTGCAAGCACAGGATACGTGACCGTTAGTGCCAACTATCGACTTGGGTTCCTTCCTCTTAAGGGAGAGATAGAACGTGCCGGCTATATGGCGTTGCAGGATGCACATGCAGCGATGAGATACCTTGTAGATCATGCAGAATCATACGGAATAGACACCTCGTTGATTTTTGTAGGCGGAGCTAGTGCTGGAGCCATCACAGCTCTTAACCTTGCTTTTATGCGCGACGCTAATCGCCCAAGCTCAGTAAATGGAAGAGGACAGCGTAACCTCGGAACCATAGCCAGCAGCGGCAACAGCAGCAAAGCCACATTCACCATCAAAGGAGTTGCCAATATGTGGGGAGCCATCAACAGTTTAAGTATGCTCAACAACAACAAGTGCGCTATAATCTCGTTTCATGGAGACAAAGACATGATTGTCCCATACGATATAGGTTATCCATTCAGCGACATAAGCCGCAAAATAGGTAAAATAATGTTTGAAAAAATGTACGGATCTGCGCAAATAGATTTGAGAGCGTCTGAGAACGGAATGCACAGCAAACTATACACCTACAACGGTGAAGGACATTCTCTTCATCGACACGCTGATGGCAGCTGGAACCAGGCAAACTGGAAGTCAATACGCGACAGGATGATTCTATTCTTCCACGACGAGATATCAGGCCCACAGCCAAAGATTGTAGCAGACAGTAACGACAGGCGTCACTACTACCTTGATTTGAACACAGTTAAAGATGTCAGATGGCATATTTCCGGCGGCTTCATATTAAAAGTCGACGGAGGAGATATATGGGTTGTGTGGAAAGAAGAAGAACCTAACCATCAAATAAAAGTGACTGGAAAGAATGAGCGAGGATTTGGTTTTAACCTAACAACAACACGAGAATAGATTACTAAGTACTAACAGATTATGACAACAGAAGAGATTATTAAGAGAATTCAGGAGCTTGACAAAGCCATCCGCAATTACGAGGAACTCGATAGCGACATAGAGAACCCCGAATATGTGGCTCGTGGCAACGGTTTCTGCGACAGCAAATATAGCGAAGCCTTTATCAACAGTCAATTGGAAAAACTTAGAAAAGAGAAAGAAGAAATGGAACACTTGATAAAGACAAACTAATTGAAAACAAAATCATAATAATGTTTCACCGTTATAAAAAAACAACCATGAGAAAGTCAATTATTATTCTACTTGCTGCAACTATTGTTATGGGTGCAGTTTCATGCAAGAAAGAGAAAAACGAGCCAACAAACAACGTCCCTACCGAACCCACTTATCAAGAAGGTGTTTATGCCCCATTGATGAAAATTGAAACCATCAACTATGAGGATAACAACAACATAGAAACCTGGAATTGGAATGGAGAAGAACTGACTTCGATTACTTCAACAAACAACGGCACACGAAACTTCACATACAATGATGGCAAAATTGCACAAGTAAATGGCGGCATTATGGGCATCAATGGGATTATTAATTTCACCTACAATGGAGACCAACTCAAACAATGCACAGTCAACAACGAGGGTTCCGATTTAGCATTGGTAAGCTTCACGCATGCCGAAAACAAAATCAACGGAGCCGATGTGGCCATAGATGTTGATTATGTTGCAAGCATGCTGAGAGGCATGATACCTGGTCTTCCATCCAAATCCGTCAATACAAAAGGAATAAAACTCAGCGAAAGCGACAATAACGCTCACGTCGACTTCATATGGGACAACAAGAACATCAAGCAGATGAAAATGAGCGCCGACATCCCCTTTGAGGTTACAAAAGAGATGTACGAGTCAATAAAACCCTACCTACCATTAGAAGAGGCCGTGTTATCAATGATTGACATTTACTTCTTGATGCACAATTCACTTCATCTGCAAATATCTGTCAACGACACCATCGACTACACCTACGATATGGAAGGCATCAATCCTTACTTCTGCTATATGGGAGATGTCTCACCTGTCAACCTCTCATTGAATAATGTTGCATCTGCATCGACTCACGGCAAAATCAACCTAAGTGTCAACCTGACAGGCAACCCCACGCAGTTGTTTAGCCGCCCCAATGAGGATCAAGAGAACTATACATATTCCTATAATGAGAAAAAATACCCAACCAAAGTGCAAGGAACTAAAAACTATACCATTACATACAAACAATAATCATATTTAAACCCCCTCGGTTTCTTTCGTTTCCCACATCACGAAATCAAACAATCATTATTAACTAATCACTTTTCACCATTCACTACCAAATGATATACACAGAGAAAGACAAAAAATTCAAACGCTATACAGTAACTTCAGCTTTGCCATACGCCAACGGACCTGTCCATATCGGCCACCTCGCCGGCGTTTATGTCCCCGCCGACATCTATGTTCGCTATCTCCGCGCACAGGGCGAAGATGTTATGTTCATCGGCGGCAGCGATGAGCATGGTGTACCCATCACCATCAAAGCACGCAAGGAAGGATGCACACCTCAAGATATCGTCGACCGTTATCACAAGATAATCAAAGACTCCTTCGCCGAACTTGGCATCAGCTTTGACATATACAGTCGAACCTCAAGCAAAGAGCATCATGAAACGGCTGCTGCCTACTTCAAGAAACTCTACAACGAAGGTAAATTTGTAGAGAAAGTGTCGATGCAATACTATGACGAAGAGGCAAAGCAATTCCTTGCCGACCGATACATCACAGGCACATGCCCCCATTGCGGCAACGAGCATGCTTACGGCGACCAATGCGAAGCATGTGGTACAAGCCTCAATGCTACCGACTTAATCAATCCAAAGTCGGCTCTCAGCGGAGCCAAACCCATACTAAAAGAAACCAAACATTGGTTTCTCCCACTCGACCAAGATGAGAAATGGCTTCGTGAATGGATTCTCGAAGGACACAAGGATGACTGGAAAACAAACGTTTATGGCCAATGCAAATCATGGATTGACCTCGGTTTGCAGCCTCGTGCCGTCACACGTGACCTCGATTGGGGTGTAAAGGTACCTGTTGAAGGTGCTGACGGTAAAGTGCTTTATGTCTGGTTTGATGCTCCAATCGGATACATCAGTTTCACAAAACAACTGAAAGGCAATGATTGGGAGAAATGGTGGAAAGAGCAGGACACCAAGCTGGTACACTTCATCGGCAAGGATAATATCGTATTCCATTGCATCGTTTTCCCGTCAATGCTCCACGCCGACGGCAGCTACATTCTGCCTGACAATGTGCCAGCCAACGAGTTCCTCAACCTTGAAGGAGACAAAATCTCCACCTCTCGCAATTGGGCAGTATGGCTGCACGAATACCTTAAGGAGTT
>CADBOG010000040.1 GCA_902796265.1 uncultured Bacteroidota bacterium | reverse complement strand
GGTGTTCACGCGGTTCAGGTCGAGGACGAAGCCTTGCTGGTTGGCTGCCGTCTGGCCGAGGGCTCCCCAAGCGTCCTGGGTCTTGGGCTCGAGGACGATGCCGTAGGCGAAGACCTCGAGTGCGTCGCCGCTCTCGTTGGCGGATTTGCCGATGCTGATGGCGGTGCGGGTGTCGAGGGCTGCGGTGTGACGCCAGAGGCCGGTGGTGAGGTCGTGGACGAGGATGCACTTGGCGATTGCCTCGCCAGCGGCTGCTCCGCTGAAGGTGGCCAGGAACTTGTCCTCCTCGCTGGTGATCTGCATACTGATGGCCTCAGCATAGGAGGGATTGTCGACGAGGTGCAGGTCGTACTTGAGGGATGCCTGGTTGTCGGTGGCGTTGATGACTACGCTCTCGAGGAGACGCTTGACTAGGACTCCGCGGTCGGTCTTGCGGTGGCCGTTGGCGATGAGGGAGGTGCGGCCTACCTCACCGAGCATGCCAGCCACTTGGGCAGCAAGCTTCATTCTGGCGCGTTGACGCATCTGGGCGTCGGTGCGAGGGTTGGTAATGGAGGCGGCTTTCTGCTTGAGGATGATTCCGCCCTTGCGGGACTTCTGTCCCACGGTGTTGCCGGCTTTGCCGACGAACTGGATGATAGAAACAATTTTTGCCATAGTTAATTGGTTTTGGTTGGGTTAATTGGTTTGGTTTTTTTGACGAGCCGAACTCGGCTCGTTTGGGAGAGGGACTCGTTGGGTTGGGAGGGGTGGATCACGAGCCGAACTCGGCTTTTTTTGTTTTGGGACGAGCCGAACTCGGCTCGTCTTTTGGGGGGAGTGTTTGGAATGGGGAAGGTTAGATAAGACCCACGAAGTGGGAGCAGGAGGTGGTGGCCGCGCCGGCGAGGATGAGACCTATGGCGTAGGCGATGATTTTGAGGACGATGACCCACCAGGGGTCGTTGGTCTTGATACCGGCTTCTTGCGCTTTAGCGGGGTCGGCGAGGATGTCGGCGATTTGCTGTTGGGTGAGTTTGATTTTCATTTTGGTTGGGGTTTTAAGGGTTGTTGGTTATGGTTTGGGGTTTCAGGTGGCGAGCCGAACTCGGCTCGCTTGATGGTTTCAAGTTTCAGGTGGGAGTAAAGTCAGAGTTAAGTCAGAGTTAAGTGGGAGTTGGAAAGTTGTTGGGTGGGCTGTGGCTTTTGTTTGAAATCATGATGCAAAAGTACTATGTCGGCATTGCGGTCTACGAATGATGAGATAAAATTTTTCACATTGTGCTGAATATGAGGTGATAACATATAAAATATTTTCTAATCTTTCTCATTATTTATGCAAAAACTGGTTTTCTAGGGGTCTCTATTCTCTGATTTTGGCCGGTAATTGATGATGATTAGGTTAACTGATTGCGTAAATTGCTAATTTGTAATATTTTGTGGTATTGTGTGGGGATTTGCAAAATAAAAATCTTACAGTTCTTACAGTTCTTACAGTTTTTTTTTTGAGGTATTCAAAAGTGAAATGAAATTCTTATATCTATATTAATATTAATATTAATATAGATATAAGGACTATTTTTGCATAATGCATAGCCGTAATTTTAACTGTAAGAACTGTCAGGTGTAAGGAGAGGGGTGGCCTTCGGCCGTTTCAGGTTTCAATGGCCTACGGCCGTTTCAAGTTTCAAGTGGCCTACGGCCGTTTCAAGTAACGAGCCGAACTCGGCTCGGATGGGGGAGGAGTTCGGATGGGAGAGGGGGACGTTTGGGGGAGGAGGGTGTTGGGGTTGAAAAAAATGTTCTGGGTAATTGTTGGAAAGTCTCAAAAAAAATGTATTTTTGCAGTTTGAAATCTATCGTTGATGCATATACTGTATAAATATCATAACTCATTGAGGGATAGCATTTTACCCCCCCCCATAACGAATTGTAGCATAGTAAGTTACAATAGTTATTCCCATACAGTATGCTTTATAACCCTACTGAACGCGGTATTATGCCGTGTCGGTGGGGTTTTCTTTTTTGTCTGGCGACGACTATTTTATTCAGCGTTCACGCATTTCTTTGTAGGAGCAAAAACCGGAAAGATTATACAAAATGCCAACAAAGAAAGCGGAACGCTGATTGGTTTGGGTGGCCTGCGGCAGAGGTGGCCTTCGGCCGTTTCAAGTTTCAATTTTCAGGTTTCAGGTGGCGAGCCGAACTCGGCTCGTTTTACAAAAGCAACAAAAATCAACTAAAACAGACAAAAGCAACTAAAAACGACCAAAATTAACTAAAAGCAATCAACTAATAACATCTAACATCAACTGATATGGCTGAGAATACCACAATATACACTCCTACTGACATTCTTAACATCGTTAAGGAGCATCTGCGTACGGTGAATAGTACTGTGGTGATAGAGGGTGTATACCAGATGGTCGGCACAAAAGCCTACAACGGAGGTATATGGTGGTATGACGAGATAAAGGCGCAATACGACAATTCGAAGCTTAAGGCAATGGTGCCTACGGGTATCCGCGACCAGGTGAATCAAGGCGATGTGGTGCAATTGTGCGGCACAATCAGCAAGAATGTGAACGACTACGACGGCAAGATTGAGTTGATACTACGTGTGTCTTCGTTGTTGGGCAAACGCGAAAACGAGATAAGTGACGAAGAGCTTGAACGTCTGCGATTATTGCAGAAGAAAGCCGCGAAGGGCAGCCGACCTGTTGATTCGGTGCTGGAGTCGATACTCTACTCCTCTGAGCGGCATCCGCGAGTGGCGTTGTTGTTTGCCGAGAGTTCGATAACCGATGCCGACTTTCGGGCAGGTGTGCAGGCAGCATCGGGTCATGTCGATTTCAAGGAGTACCGACAATCATTCAACAATACGGCAGGCTTGATAAGCCAAATTAAAGCCATCGATGGGGAGGCATTCGATGCCCTCTGTGTTGTGCGTGGAGGCGGAAGCGGCCTTGAGGTGTTTGACAAGCCCGAATTGGCGACAGCCCTGATGGAGCTAACCACACCCACCATCACCGCCATTGGTCACGAGCAGGATATGCCGTTGCTGTGCAAGGTGAGCGACCGCAATATCGGCACGCCATCGTTGCTTGGGCAGTATTTCAAGGATATGGTGGAGAGCGTGAATGAGAAGAAGAGCAAGTCGCACGCGGCGTTGACGGAGAAGATTAAGAAGCAGTTTCAAGAGCAGCTGGAGGCTGGGCAGAAACAGAACAAGGAGCTGCAGGAGAAGCTCACCACTATATCAAAAGCCAACGAGGATATGCAGAAGAAACAGGCGGAGGCGATGGGGAAGCTGCAAGAGCAGCTTAAGGAGCAGACGGAGGTGAGCAAGAAGCAGGCCAAAGACTTTGGCGACAAGCTCACCAAGATGCAGGAGACCAACAGCCAGCTGCAGAAGAGCCTTGAGCGAGTGAATGCAAAAAACACCGACTCGGAAAAGCAGCTTGCTGTCGCAAAAGAGCAAGCCAAAGCCCTTCAGAAGCAGCTTGCGGAGGCGAAAGGGGGAGGAACAAATATCACGGCGATAGTGGTTATGGCATTGATAATAATCGTGCTGTTAGTGCTTTTAATAGTGAAATGATAAACAACGAAAACTCTATAAAAATCAATATATGGCAACAGTAAATGAACGTGCGGAGCTGCACAAAACAATATGGAAGATAGCCAACGACTTGCGAGGCAGTATTGATGGATGGGAATTCAAGGCATACGTGTTGGGGTCTATCTTTTACCGATTTATCTCGGAGAATATCAGCGAATATTTTAACACACGTATGCATGATTTGGGGGAAAGTGACTTCGATTATGCAGGGATGTCCGACGATTTAGCCATAGGTGGCAAGACAGATGCTGTGCAAACCAAAGGATTCTTCATACTACCCTCACAGTTGTTCCAGAATGTGGTGAAGAATGTTGATAATGATGAGAACCTTAACGAGCATCTTTCATCCATCTTCCGCAGCATAGAGGCATCGGCACAAGGTACGGAATCGGAGGAGAAGATGCGTGGATTGTTCAGCGATTTTATTGTAGACAGCTCATCGTTAGGTACGACAGTTATCAAACGTAACATGCTGTTGGCGAAAGTGTTGAAGTCGGTGGCGGCGATGGATTTAGGTTCCCAATACAACAAAACGGAGAACGATACCATTGGCGATGTCTATGAGTATCTGATGCAGATGTATGCCTCGCAGGCAGGCAAGAGTGGAGGCGAGTTCTTCACGCCACAGGCTGTGAGTGAGTTGTTGGCGCGTATAGCTGCATGGAACAATCCCAACATACAAAAGGTTTATGACCCTGCATGTGGAAGTGGATCACTATTGTTGAAATTCAAAAAGACTGTTGGCCGGGAAAATCCCAATCTCAAATACTTTGGTCAGGAGATAAACCCCACCACATACAACCTCTGCCGCATCAATATGTTCCTTCACAATGTGAATTATGACAACTTCGACATTGCATTGGAGGACACCCTGTTGAAGCCGCAGCATATTGACGATGCTCCATTCGATGCCATTGTAAGCAATCCGCCCTATTCGTTGAAATGGGAGGGCAAGGACAACACCATCCTTATCAACGACCCTCGCTATTCGCCAGCAGGAGTGTTGGCACCGAAGAGCGCTGCAGACCTTGCATTCACGATGCATATGTTGTGGCACCTTTCGGAGCAAGGCACGGCGGCCATAGTTGAGTTTCCTGGTGTGCTTTATAGAGGCGGTGACGAGAGAAAGATAAGGCAATATTTGTTGAAGAACAACTATGTGGACACCGTTATCCAGTTGCCAGACAATCTCTTCTTTGGTGTCGGTATTGCCACCTGTATCATTGTCTTGAAGAAGAGTGCGAAGAGCGATGCCAACGTGTTGTTTATCGATGCCAGCAAGCTGTATCAGAAGAACGGCAACAAGAACGTCCTTCTTCCTGAACATCAGGAAAAGATAATGGAGCTTTACGCCAACCGCAAAGATGAGCAATATCAGGCAAAACTGGTGAAGAATGATGACATACTTGACAACGATGCCAATCTAAGTGTGAGCAGTTATGTAGAGCAGGAGGACACGCGAGAGGAGATTAATATTGCAGAGGTGAACAGCAAGTTGGAGGCACTAGTTGCCGAAGGGAGAGAGCTGAATAGCAAGATTGAAAGCATCATAAAAGAAATGGAGGTATGAGTATGGTGGAGTGGAAAACTATAGAAGAAATTGGTTCTTATTTCGGAGGTCTTACTGGGAAAACAAAAGAAGATTTCGAAGAGGGAAACGCAAAATACATTACCTATATGAACGTTTTTGCCAATCCTTCGTTAGATTCCTCGGCTGTTGGTGTTGTAAAAATTAATGATGGAGAGAAGCAAAACAAGATACAAAAGGGTGATATTTTGTTTACGGGTTCTTCTGAGACACCTGAAGAAACGGGAATGTCATGTGTTGTCACACACAATCCCAATGGTGACTTCTATATGAATAGTTTCTGTTTTGGTCTAAGACTTTTCTCCCCTGAGCAATATAATCTCCATTTCTTAAAACACCTTTTTCGTTCGGAATACATAAGAAAAGCAATTGCAAAAACGGCAAGTGGTGTAACAAGATTCAATATATCAAAAACAAGATTCAGTAAAATTAAAATCCCCATTCCTACACTTGCACAGCAAAAAATAATAGTAGAAATACTAGATACATTCACATCAAGCATAGAGAATCTAAAAGAGCAGATAGCTCAACGCCGAAAACAGTATGAATATTATCGAGACAAACTCCTCGACCTTGAAGGTAAAGAAGGGGTGGATGTATGTTCGGTTGCACAATTTGTAAACGAACGTATTGATGCAAGCAAATTATCCGCCACAAATTATACAAGTGTGGAAAATTTATTAAAAGATAAGGCTGGCAGAATAGATTCAGAGAATGTACCTACTACTGGCAGTTGGATTAAATACAAAAAAAATGATATTCTGATTGGAAACATAAGACCGTATTTACGAAAAATATGGTTGTCTGATAGAGATGGAGGTACAAATGGAGATGTTATTGTTTTGAGATGTAATGAAGCATTAAACCCTAAATTATTGTTCTTTACCTTATCATCAGAAAAATTCTTTAATTATTATAACCAATCTCTTAAAGATGGCAAAATGCCAAGAGGAGATAAAAGACGAGTACTATCTTATAAAATACCCCTATTTACAATAATTGAGCAGCAGCGCATAGTCAGCATTCTCGATACTTTTGAGGAGACAATACGGAATCTTGAGGCGCAGTTGGAGCAGAGACAAAAGCAATATGAATATTACAGGAATAGACTCTTAACCTTTGAATAAGATGGGTAAAACGATAACCACATACCTTATGACGGGCGACCCGAAAGGGCCACAATATGTGCTCATCAGCAATAAGATTTGCAAGATGATTATCATTCCACGCTCCAACCTTTCCATCATTAACGAGCGAAATGAGTTGAAAACTCCGTCATTCTATGTTTTGCTTGGAGAATCAGAGGACTCGAAACCCAAGGCCTATATTGGTGAAACGGAAGATTTCTCTGGCCGAGTAAAGAGCCACGACTATAAAAAGGATTTTTGGAACAAAGCCTTGATATTTGTCTCAATCGGTGGTGCGATGACAAAAGCCGATGTTGAATACCTGGAATATAGAGGTGTAAAAATAGCCAAAGAAGAAAATCGATACGATTTAGAGAATACACAAGTCCCCAAGATGCCCACCTTGCCGGAGCATCAGCGTGACGCTATGGATGAATTTTTCGAGGATTGTGTATTCTTAACATCATTCATCGGATGCTCTTTATTCGAAACTGAAAAAGATGAAACCGGCGAAAGAACAATATTCTATCTACCACGAAAGGGGTGCAATGCAAGAGGCGTTTATACATCAGAGGGATTCATTGTCTTAAGAGGTAGTAAGGTTATGAAGGGAACTGCATCTCATTATAAAGGGACAAAGCAAC
Organism: uncultured Bacteroidota bacterium; assembly: GCA_902796265.1. GTDB lineage: Bacteria > Bacteroidota > Bacteroidia > Bacteroidales > P3 > Colimorpha. The sequence continues at coordinate 3,530 of CADBOG010000040.1, read as the reverse complement.
GTGACGCTATCATAAGGAGTTATTGTACCGAAAAGGATGGAGAATTGATAATGAATGCCGACCGTCTGTTTGGAAGTCCAAGAGCAGCAGCTTGTTTCTGTCTGGGTAACTCAAGCAACGGATGGAAAGACTGGAAAGATAAAGAAGGTCGTACGCTCGATGAATTGGTAAGAAAAATATAATTTGACTAATGGAAGACTACAAGATCATAGTAGAGCAGGAGCATTCGACGGTGATGGCCCACTACGAGGTGGCGGAGAAGCCGGACGGAGGCTATCAGAGCGAGGCTAAGCTGGAGGCAGATTTCATCAGGCAGCTGCAGAGTCAGGGATATGAATATGTCCAAGTGAAAGACGAGGCAGGGTTGCTGAAGAACCTTCGTCGCCAAATGGAGAAGCTCAATGAATACGTGCTAAGCGATTCCGAGTGGGCACGACTGCTGCCGATGATATCGAATGAGCAGATGAGCATCCTCGACAAGACAGAGATGATACAGGGGAAAGGCTATATCCTCAATCTGAAGTTGGACAACGGCCAGGACAAGAACATCAAGCTCATAGACAAAAACAACGTCCACAACAACCGCCTGCAAGTCATCAACCAGTTTGAAGAGGAGAAGGGAGGACACAAATCGCGATATGATGTGACGATATTGGTGAACGGGTTGCCGATGGTGCATGTGGAGCTGAAACGCAGAGGCGTGGACATAAAAGAGGCCTTCAATCAAATAAACCGCTACCAGCGCGAGAGCTTCTGGGCAGGAAAGGCGATGTTTGACTTTGTGCAGGTGTTCGTCATCAGCAACGGCACCGAGACGAAATACTACAGCAATACCACGCGATATGCCAAAGAGCAGGAGGCATCGGCAGGAGCACGCAAACGCAAGACCGACGGCAACACCTTCGAGTTCACCAGCTACTGGAGCGACCAAGAGAATACCCTGCTGACCGACCTGAGAGACTTCACGACCACCTTCTTCGCCAAGCATACCATACTGAACATCCTCACCAAATACTGCGTGTTCAATGTCGACAAGCAGCTGTTGGTGATGCGACCCTACCAGATAGCCGCCACCGAGAAGATACTGGGACGCATACAGACGGCACTCTACAACCGCTGGCAGGGAACCATAAGAGCAGGTGGCTACATCTGGCACACGACAGGCAGTGGCAAGACGCTGACCTCGTTCAAGACCGCGCAGCTGGCATCGAAGATGGAGGGCATCCACAAGGTGCTCTTTGTGGTGGACAGGAAAGACCTCGACTACCAGACGATGAAGGAGTATGACAACTTCGAGAAAGACTGTGCCAACAGCAACTCGTCGGCAACCATATTGAAAAGCCAGCTGAAAGACCCCGACTCGAAGATTATCATCACCACCATACAGAAGCTGTCGAACCTGATGAAGCCCAAATTCTACGACAGCGACGAGCAGCTTCGCGAGATACTGACGAAGGAGAATATAGTGCTGATATTCGACGAGTGCCACAGAAGCCAGTTTGGCGACATGCACAAGCTGATAGTCAAGAAGGTGAAGAAATACCTGATGTTCGGATTCACAGGCACGCCAATCTTCGCCGTCAACACATCGGCGGGCAGCAAATACACGACCACGGCGCAACTGTTTGGCGGGGAGCCAGACAAAGAGGGCAAGCCCACTAAGCCGCTGCACACCTACACCATCATCAACGCCATACGCGACAAGAATGTGCTGAAATTCCATGTGGATTACAACAGCACGATGAGGATGAAGAACGATGTGGAACGCAAAAAAGTGTGGGGCATCGACACCGAAGAGGCCTTGCACGACCCCAAGCGAATAGAGATAGTCACGCGATATATAATCGACCACTTTGCGGAGAAGACGAAGCAGAGTGCCGATGCCTACACGATGAGCAAGCTGCTGAATGTGCAGGACGTAATAAAGAAAGGAAAGAAGGCGGAGGAGGAGAAGACGAGGGTGAAGACCAAAGGATTCAACAGCATATTGGCAGTAGACAGCGTCAAGGCAGCCATACTCTACTACAACGAGTTCAAGAGGCAGCTGGCAGAGGCAGGGGCACCCGATTTGCGGATAGCCACCATATACACCTACAATGCCAACGAGGAAGAGGTGGACGAATGGGGCATGGGAGGCGACGAGAACCCCGAAGATGTAGGCGATGCTCCCGACATGCAGAGCCGTGATGCCTTGGAGAATGCGATAGCCGATTACAACAAGATGTGGACACCCAACACCAGCTACACGACCGACGGCGACTCGTTCCAGTCGTACTACAAGGATGTGTCGTTGAGGATGAAGAACAAAGAGATAGACATACTGATAGTGGTGGGCATGTTCCTTACCGGTTTTGACGCGAAGACGCTGAACACCCTATGGGTGGACAAGAACCTGAAGCTGCACGGATTGCTGCAGGCCTACAGCCGCACCAACCGCATACTGAATGCCGTGAAGAACTGTGGCAACATAGTTTGCTTCCGCGACCTGGAGGAGGCCACCAAGAGAAGCCTTGCCATCTTCGGCGATGAGAACGCATCGGGGATGGTGTTCATGAAAACCTTTGAGGAATACTACAGCAAAGGGTACGAAGACGATAGAGGCGACATGCACGAACCCTATACAGTGCTGATAAAGCGACTGCTGGAGAAGTATCCCGTAGAGGGGATGGCCAACATGATAGACGAAGAGGAGAAAAAAGCCTTCATCAAACTCATGGGCGAGACGCTGAGGTTGAGGAACATACTGTCGGCCTTTGACGATTTCACCGACGAGGCGAAGATGGTCGACGAGATGAGATATCAGGACTACCTCGATTGGTACAACACCTACTACGAGGAGTTCCGTCCCAACAAGCCCAAGGGAGACAAAGAGGAAATAACGGACGATATAGTCTTTGAGATGGAGCTGGTGAAGCAGGTGCAGATAAACATCCACTACATACTGACGCTGGTGCAGCAGTACCATGATTCGAACTGCGAAGACAAAGAGATAGTGGTGAAGATACACAAGCAGATAGGTGCAAGTCCCGACATGCGCGACAAGAGAGAGCTGATAGAACGATTCATAGAGGAGATGACACCCGAAAAGGGAGCCGACGTGGGAGCCAAGTGGGAAGAGTATATAGAGCGAGAGAAGAAAGAGCAATTGGATGTCATCATGGAGGAGGAGCACCTGAAGGCCGCCGAGACAGAGGCATTTATGAAGCGAGCCTTTGCCGACGGATATGTGACGGAGACGGGCACAGGCATAGCCAAGATACTGCCGCCCACCAATCCCTTCCTGCCTGAGAGCGGCGAGAAGAAACAGAGAGTAATAGACAAACTAAAAGCATATCTAAAGAAATTCCTGAACACAAACGATTAAACCCAAATCGGTCATTAGAACGACAACAGTTATTTTTATACGTCATTATGTCTATTCATGCCATATCAGCATTTCTTTTGGCATCTTGTCCACATCCCTGTCTTGACGTAGCTCGCTACGCCTTCGCCAGCGATGCAGCCAATCTGCTCGAAACAAATACTAATCT
>CADBOG010000039.1 GCA_902796265.1 uncultured Bacteroidota bacterium | reverse complement strand
ATTGGCGAAAAAATTATGGTAAGATTCAGAGCCGTAGTGAAAAGCCACCGAAAGAATATTGTTCGAGTTGAAATAGGTTTGGAATCCAGCAACAGTTGCAAGAGGAAATGGCGATTGTGTTTTTGTCGCTTCCGGAGAAGAAGTGATACCTTCCATTGAAGTGGCTATTTCACCGAAGAATATTGTGCGTCGATAACGCCATGTGGCATCAATACCAGCATTGAATAGTTGCTTACCCCTGAAAGTAAAGGTGTTATATATGTTTTCTGTCGGATGGATTTCGTTTGAAAAAAAAGTACCGAAAAACGTTGCTCCTATGTTGAAGTTTGAGTGACGATATTGGATATGAGTGCCTGCAAGATGTTCACCGAGCTGCCATTTCTTCAACATTTCTGTATCGCTGCGATGGTAACCGGAGTTGTAGATGGAAGTTACTATGGAATCCTTCATAGTGCAATCACGGTTGACAAACGAATAGAATAGCGTTGCTTCTAAACGCTTTGGAATCAAAGACAATGTAGCAGCAGCACCTCTTAAGAAGCCATACTCGCAAAATGCGCTGGCTGGTCGAATTCCCTGTCCATAGCGGCGCAAGGGTATGTCGTATCCTCCCCAAGGTGCGAAACCACTCCATAGGGTGACACCTTGTCCGAACTGAAGCTGATATTTGCCAACTATCGCACTTTTAACGATACCTATATCGTTAAACATCAAATGGTATCCATAGTAGTCGAAACCAAGGTATGGAGCCTTGAAGCTTTCCGTCTGAGGGGCAAAACGAAACGACTCACCAGCATCCTTATCGCCAGAAAACTGGAATACTATGCGATTCTGATAATGGAACTGATAACGGAAATATTCGCGGAAAGGCGAACCCATATATTTCTCCTCTTCATAGCCGCGCGACCGAGGAAAGTTGCTCTTCATGCCGATACGGAGATTGCTATGTCCGTCGCTAAGAATCTGTCTTATAGATGGGAAGCGTTTGTCTTCAAAAGGCTCAACTTTTGCGAAGAGAGAAAGGAGTTTGACTTGAATTGAGTCAAAACCATTCATAAAATTGAGCTCCGCCATAGTGACCATTTGGCCATTTTGTGCGATGTATGCATTGATGATGTCACGATGAAGCTCTGTAATAAAAGGCAATTCTAAGAGCAGAGTAGAGGATGTGTCGTTGAGATTTATTGGGTTGTCGATAAAACCCTGAAGTTCTTCTACAATCTCATCTGGAACCGATTCTGAATCGTTTAGTTCAGCCCATTCTTCAATCATGTTACGCCACAATTGTTCGTCAACATTTTGGGCATCAATATAATTGAGCAATGGTAATTGGAAAAAGAGATATAATATGAAAAAGTAGAACTTGTTCATATCTGTTTTTTTAATGTGAAGTGAGCTGCTGATGTAGAATAGTAAATCAAGCAGAATGAAACCCAATCAAGAGATTAGGAATCAGAATATATAAGAGAGGGAAACGAGAGGCGTTGTCCCTAGATGGCTTGAGATTTGGAAAGCAAAGTCGGCTCCGAAATGTTTCCATCTGCCACCAAAGCCGAAAGTGTATAGTATGGGGTTGTGTTGGATACCAAGTCTGGCAAAGTAATTCTCATGGAAACAGTACTGTAGGCCGAGACGCAAAGAGGCATCATAGAAGAGGTTCTTTTCAACTTCGGCTGCTGCCAGCAATTCATTGTTGAGCCAGTAAGAGGCTCCGAGGGTAAAGACGGCAGGAGTGTGCATACCTGATTCTTTGTCGGAGAAAACAGCGATAGGGTTATATGCACGGAATGCCAGCGACAATTCTTCGGATGGTTTGTAACGCAAGGCTAACGAAAAAGTTAGACGATGCAGAGGGTCATAGTAGGGGTCTGATGTGGAAGAGTGGAGGTAATGGAAAGCAGCACCTAGCGAGAGGTTTTCTCCAAGCGGAATGGCATAGGAGAACGAGAACTGCTGTTCGTTGTACTCGGCATCACCGAAATGAATTACCGAAAGGGATGTTCCACCAAATGACAAAGGTATTGCGGCAGAAGCTGACATATAGTTCAACCCTTTAGCCATAAGGTTTTGCCTCACAGCAAGAGTTAATGTCGTTGAATGCAGAGAGGCAAGATTGGCGACTGAGGAATGAGCCGTAGAAGGGTCGTCAATAGCAACCGACATCCCTCCCATAGCTGCCGAGGAACCGCTCATGGAAGGGAAATCGAATTGTGCAAAAAGTGGTGTTGCATATAGCAACACCACTAATAATATGATTCTCTTAGGAGAGGCTGAATGCCGTCTCATGTGGATTCTAATCGTTTGGTGTTATTCCTGTCCGTGTTCCTGTTCCCAGAGGCCACGCTGACGATAAGCCTCTTCGATGATTTTCTGAACAAGAGAGGGATAAACACGGCTCTTGAAATCACCGCTGATGACTGCTGTGTTGTGGAAGTAGTCAGCGATGTTGAAATTAGGCTCGTCAAGATGCTCTTCGATAGCCTCAACATCGGTTTTGGTGAAGTAGTAAGCCTGGACATTGTTGAAGGTACCCTTCATGTTGTGGCCAGTAGTAGGATACTCGGTGATGGTGATGGTGCCACCGTCGGCAACATACCAAGCGGTGTCGGAGACAGCAATAAGCATCACGTTGAAACCAGAGGGAGCGAAGACGAGGTCAGCGATAGTGTCGAGGTTGAAGTTACGCAGACGCTCGGGAGTAAGGATGTGGCTGAGAGTGTAGGTACCGGCAACGGTGTCAGAAACCTGGAAGCCCATGAAAGGATAGGTAAGTTCGCTCTTATTCAAGTCAACATTAGCAAAGAGGTCGAGTGTGGCGACATAGGTGGTATCCCATTCTCCACGAGTGACGATAGTATCGAACTTATCGGTGATAGTGGATGCGAAGTTCAGAGTGGTATCGTTGTTGAAATAACCATTCTGACCGGTGATAGTAATCTCGGCACTACCAAGAAGACCTTCTTGAGCCATCTGTGTGATGATTGAAGGGTCATCACAGGAAGAAAACGCCAAAACGAGAGCAGCAGCAGCTCCCCAGAGTAAACTTTTTTTCATGTTTTTTTAATTTTGGGTTAATAAAAATTTATTTGGTTCTCTATAAGTAACGCAGTATTATATATTTTGTTTCATCTGAACCAAAAAATTTTTCACTTCGTTCAAAGTGTCGATTAGTTGCAATTTTTGGTCAGGTGTCTTGTCGTTTTTTAGTTGTTGACGAGCTCCCTCAAGGGTGAGGCCGCATTCCTTGGTTAGGTAATGTATGCGGCGAAGCAGATCGATATCGCTCTGGGTGTAGCTGCGAGTGCCTTTCTTGTTTTTAGCTGGCTTCAGGTCGCTGAACTCTGTCTCCCAATAACGGAGCAATGACTGGCTGACGCCAAGAGATGAGGCGACCTCGCTAATGCTGTAATAAAGTTTTCCTTCTGGGAGGTCCATAATTGAGGTAATAGTTTTCAGTTTTATTTTATAACGTATAAGAATGTTTTTTAGCTTATAGCTCAATGAAATATAACATTTTTTAACTTTTTGAGGTAAGGTTTGTTTGAAAAGCTATTAGGAAATAAGTACTGTATGAAACGCTATAAATTTAGTATTGTATGAAGCTTCTATATTGCAACTGGAGTGAAAAAAAAGTGATTGATTAGTATACATAGTATCCTTGGCTCGACTGATAGTTTTCTTTCTTCTCGTACTTCACGTCTTGCAACGAGCTGGCTTTGATGTTGATGACAAAATTCCAGCTTTTGTAATAACCAAACGGCACCCAGTTGAATCGCATTTCCCAGCAATGGAGGTCGCGGTAGATATCTATACTGGTGTAGGACAAGCCCTTGTTGGTGAAGTCGTAACCTGTCGAGAAACTGAATTTCCATTTGTCGGTAAGCGAGAAGTTGCCAGAGAGGGAAACCGAATGGGTCAGCGTGTTCTTTATGTTGAAACGCACAGCATCATAGTTGCTTACGTAGCTCATCGTATAGTGGACAGAAAGATTCCATGGCACCGAGAAATCGGCATAGGTTCCCATCATCAGCGCAGGGCTATAGTCGTAAGGTGTCTGCATGATAGGCGTTATCATACGACCTTGGTCCTTGGGTGCGTCTTTCTTGAAGGTATTGTTGTTGAGGTTGAAAGATAGCTGAGCACTCCAAGTCGACTGGTTTAGCATGAAGAGTTTCTTGCGAGTGTTCCAAAGGAATTGGTCATGCTTGTTACCCAGCGAGTCGATTTCATAGGGCGAGAAAGAGCCTGAATAATTGAGGACAAGCGACTTGAACAAGGTTGTTCGACCCGACACATTGAGGTTCGACCAATTGAGCGAGTCGCGAGCAAGGTCGTAATTCATAGAGAGCGTAAGGTTCTCTATCAGCATCACTTTCTTCAGTTCGTCGCTTGTATCGCGGATTGGTTTGATTTTGGCTTCAAGGTTGTTGCCGATGGAGAACCCCACTTGTCCTGAGCGTCCGTCGGCAGGACCTCCATAAAGACTCTGCTCAAAAATAGAGTAGCGATGGACGTAACCCGTAGTGTCGGTATATGATTTCCAATAGCCGAGACGCTCGCTGCCGAAGTTAGGACGGAAATTGAATGATAAAGAGGGGTTTACCACATGACGCAATGCCTTTAAGGGACCATATTTGAAGTTGAACATACCATATATGCGAGTGGAAAGTGACGAGTTGAACGATATGTCGCGGTTGGGTCGGAAACCCCTGATGGTGTCAATTATTAGACGTCCCGTAGAGTCGATGTCTTTGCTGATGGTTGTCCAATGCCAACGCTCGTTATAAGTAATTGAGTTTGTCCAATTGAAGAAACGCAGAACCTTCATGGTGCTCTGAATGGGGATTCGCTGGCTGATGCCATATTTCAGGGTGTTGAGAGTAGTCTTCTTGAAGATGTTGGTGTCGATGGCATCAAGACTGTTCGACCCTTCGAGGAGGTACGACATCGAGATGTTCTCATACCAGCGATAGGCACCCGAGGGGGCTTTGCGGCGGAAAGGATAGAAGGTGTTGCTGCTAAGTGAGAGAGAAGGTAACTGTATGTTCATCAAGCCTGTCTGAACGTTGTACGACTCACGAGCCGAGAGTGCGAGGTTGAACCACGACCCTATAGAGGTGGTGAAGCTGACACTTGATGTTGTAGTGCTGTTGAAGTAGTCGTTTTGGTTGGTAGTGTTGCGGTTGTAGTTGCGGCTGATGAGGTTGACATTGGCCGAGAAACGGCTGTTGGGGTTAGCCTTCGCATCTTGGTCATGCCTCCAAGTGACCTTGAAGTCGCTGTATTGGCGGTAGGTATTGGTGTCGCCTCGTATGCCTGTCTTGGTGATACCGTAACGGATATCGAAGAATCCCTTGTATTTGTATCTACGGTAGTAGTTGCTCTTGGCTTCGGCTGCCCAGCTGAGGTTGGTGTAAATCTCGCCAAGCAATGAGAGGTCGAGGAAATCGTTGATAGCAAAGTAGTAACCACCATCTTTGAGATAGTATCCACGACCGGTCATCCAACCGTAGGAAGGCATAAGCAATCCCGACGAGCGGTCATGAGCCAGAGGGAAGAAGGCAAAGGGGAGCGCCAAAGGTGTGGGCACGTCCTCAATGGAGACGTAGGCAGGGCCGGTGAAAATCTTCTCGTTGGCTATGAGTTTCGACTCAGAGAAATTGATTGCGAAATGGGGATGGGCATAGTTGCATGTTGTGTATTGTCCGCTGCTGAGATACATCACAGAGTCGTTGACTTTCTTGATTTTAGTACCATGCAAGTAGCCGTCGCCCTCTTGTGTTATAACACCATAGATGAGACCTTTTTCGGTGTTGTAGTTGTAAGATATTGTGTCGGCATTGTACTCCGAGTCGCCTTGCTTGAAAACAGGTCGTCCCACATATTTTCCTGCCGAGTCGATAACACCCCTAGCATGAAGCAATTGGCGGTCGAAATCGACCTCAACAGCATCGGCATTGAGTGTCATATCCTCAAATTCAATGACACCCTCGCGATAAAGAAAAGCACGTTTGGAGTCGAGTTCTATGGCTACCGAATCGGCAGCTTTGTAGGTGACAATCTGCTTGACAGCATCAGTCGAGATGGGTATAAGGTCGCCAGCAGCCTTGTTGGTGTCGGGTGGTACTATTGTAGTGTCCGGATTGTATTTTCCAGCAACACGAGTAGAATCAAGAAAACGGGGTAATTGCGTTCTTTTAGTCGTAGAATCAGTCACTTGCAGCTTGGCAGACAAAGGCTGCTGAGCCGAAACCACTCCTACTTTTGCTTCCATAAAAAGTGCCAGCAAAAAAGAAAGTAGAAAATAATATGATTTTCTGATTCTCAATAAATAAAAAGTTTGTATCTTTGCATTTTGAAATTGCAAAGATAATACAATTTGCCGAACCTGTAAAAACAAAAAATATTCTTCTATAAATGAGACAATTACTAGTATTCTTTTTGGCATTATTACTACTTGCGGGAAACGCATATTCTCAAAAAAGAGAGCCCGGAAAAGTAAAAACTTTAGTTATCGACCCAGGTCATGGTGGCGACAAACCTGGTGCCATAGGCAAACATTGCAAGGAAAAAGAGCTTACGCTCTCCATAGCAACAAAGTTTGGCAAACTTGTCGAGGATAACTATCCCGATGTAAAGGTTATCTACACCCGCACAACCGATGTCGACATCACCCTTGCCGAGCGTGCCAATATTGCCAATCGGGCAAAGGCCGACCTCTTCGTGTCGGTTCACATCAACTCGCATCCCACCTCGGTACCTGTGGGTATGGAGACCTACGTCATGGGACTCTCACGCAGCCGAGCCAACATGGAGGTTGCAAAAAAGGAGAATGCTGATATCTTGCTTGAGAAAGGCTACAAGGACAATAGTGAGTATCAAGGTTTTGACCCCAATTCACCCGAGAGCTATGTGATGTTTGCCATGTATCAGAATGCCTATATAGACAAGAGCCTTAATTTCGCTCAATTTGTTCAGGATCAATACAAGACCAGAATCAAGACCACCAATCGCGGTGTGAAGCAAGCCGAGTTCTTCGTGCTTTATAAGACAGCAATGCCTTCGGTACTCACCGAGGTAGGTTTCATCAGCAATCCTGCCGAAGAGGCATACATGATGTCCGACGAAGGACAAGCCACCATCGCCGTATCTCTTCTCAACGCCTTCGCCAACTATAAGGCTCAGGAAGAGAATATTGCAAAACCAAAGAAGTTTGAGATTGACCTTCCTGGTTATGGCAAGAACAAGGGCCGTAAGCCTACTCCGCAGGGTGACCCGCAAGCCGACAGCACCCTTTTGGCTGAGCAATCGCAAGATGCAGCTCTCGAGACAGCCATCCTCCAGTCGCAAGGCGAAGAGGCTCCCAAGGCTCAGGTGGAAGCTCCCAAGAAAGAGGAGCTCTACCCCGAAAAGAATGTCCCCCCTTCAATCGAGCCTTATCGCCAAGAACAGGAAGAGCCTGAGGTAGTTGTACGTCCCGACGACCAGATGGTTGAGGGTGTAACCTATCGCGTTCAGTTCCTCACCAGCGAGAAACCACTCAAAGAGGGTGCCAAGGAATTCAAGGGCGTGACCGGATATCAGCTCTACCAGCAAGGCAAAGTATACCGCTACACGATGGGCAACGAGACAACCATTACTCGCGCAAAGAGCATACAGAGCGAGATTCGCAAGAAAGGATTCAAGGATGCCTTCATCATCGCTTTCTATAACGGCAAGCGCATAAGCCTTCAGGAGGCACGCGAATTGCAGGAAGAGAATTGACAAAATGGCTACACTTTGAATCAAATAATCACATTAGAGAAAAGTTAGACTTAAGTTAGAGTTAAGTTAGACTTACATAGGAGTTGAAAAAAATCACCAATCGAACTAACCACACTAAAAAATCACCCAATATTTCGTGTTAGAGATAAAGAACATAACAAAGCTGTATGGTCAGCAGAAAGCCTTGGATGACGTCAGTTTCAGCGTCAAGCCAGGCGAAGTGGTGGGACTTCTAGGACCTAATGGTGCCGGAAAATCCACGTTGATGAAAATCATCACCTGCTTTATTCCACCGACAAATGGCGATGCCATAGTGTGTGGCCAAAGTATCCTCGACGACCCCAAGGAGGTGTGCCGCCATATTGGATACCTTCCCGAGCAGAACCCTCTCTACACAGAAATGTTTATCCCCGAGTTCCTCAAGTTCTCAGCTGATGTCTACAAACTCAAGAACAGCCGTCAACGTGTTGACGAAATGATAGAGCTTGTAGGGCTTACTCCTGAATTGGGCAAGAAGATTGGTGCCCTTTCCAAAGGCTACCGCCAACGTGTGGGCCTTGCTCAGGCACTTATTCATGACCCCGAGGTGCTCATCCTTGACGAACCCACAACAGGCTTGGACCCCAATCAATTGGAGGAAATCCGCAAGGTTGTCAGAGATGCCGGCAAGAGCAAAATTGTGCTCCTCTCCACACACATCATGCAGGAGGTGGAGGCAATGTGCAGCCGCGCAATAATCATCAACCACGGGCAAATAGTTGCCGACGGCAGCATTGCCGACCTCAAGAAAAACAACAGCGATACGCTTGAACATATATTCCATAAACTTACAAAAGACTGATAATATGACCCGTCAAGAACTTATAGCATCAATCCGCAGAAAAAAATCATTCCTCTGTGTCGGACTTGATACCGACCTCAAAAAGGTTCCCCAGCATCTTCTCGACAGCGAGGATGCCATATTCAATTTCAATAAGGCCATCATCGATGCCACCATCCCTTATGCCGTCGCCTATAAGCCAAATCTGGCTTTCTACGAGTCGGCCGGCATAAAAGGTCTCATACAGCTCAAGAAAACTATGGATTATCTGCATAGCCTTGACGATAAGGTCTTTACCATTGCCGATGCCAAGCGAGGCGATATCGGCAACACTTCGCAGCAGTATGCAAAGGCTTTCCTCGACCCTCAGGGCGACTTTGGCTTCGATTCCATAACTGTGGCACCTTACATGGGCGAGGATTCGGTGACGCCATTTACTGTCTATGAGGGCAAATGGGTTATCCTGTTGGCACTTACCTCCAACAAGGGAGCCTTCGATTTTCAGTTTATCGAGGACAAGGAGAGCAGCAAACATCTCTTCGAGAAGGTTCTTGAAACCTCGCGCAAATGGGGCAACGACGACAATATGATGTATGTTGTCGGAGCAACCAAAGCCGATATGCTCGAAACCATAAGAGGCATAGTGCCAGATGCTTTCCTGCTTGTTCCTGGAGTCGGAGCACAGGGAGGAAGCCTTTCCGAGGTGTGCAAGTATGGCATCAATAAGGATTGTGGACTTTTGGTCAACTCGTCACGTGGCATAATATATGCCTCAAATGGTGAAGATTTCGCACAACGTGCAGCCGAAGAGGCCCACAAACTCCAGCAGCAAATGGCTGCAGAATTGGAAAAAATAGCTTTCTAATGGAAGAGAAATACTATTTGGCTCGCAAGCGCAGTTTGAGGATTGTGCTGGTTCTGAGTTTCATTGGGTCGGGAGTGTCGTTCTTCAGCTATATGATGATGAGCATCGCATTTCCTACTTTTCAAGCGATGTATAATGCTGGTAGCATGACATTTCCGAGCGAGATGACAGTTTTTGTCGAGCAGTTGATGGAGACACCGCGTTCATTCTTTGTTTGCTCGGCTTTGCTCTATGCGATGTCGTTGGGCGGCCTCGCTTTGATGTGGAACATCCGCAAGAACGGCTTCCACATGTACACCTTGGCTCAGCTACTTCTGCTTCTTGTTACTGTCCTTTTCCTTGGTCGCGAGCGACTTGCCTTGGGCGATATTATGTTGACTCTTCTTTTCGTTGTCTATTATTATATCGCCATGCGCCAGCTTGATGCCATGAAACAGCAAATAGAAACTGGCAATGGGAGTAAAAATACACCCGAAGAAAGTATTTTTCCCCCCGACGATAAAAAAAATCAGCAAGAAAATCAAAATAATTCTCAAGAGCAAAACTCTTAATAATCAACACCTTCTACCCTTCTAGCGGAAAAATACGGGAAAATCCGGAAAAATATTCTCCTTTTCTGGGTTTTCCTTTGTTTTATGTGTGTATTTTAAAAAAAAAAAAAAAGGACAACACATGGCAATTGAAGAAAAGCCGACAAAAAACTCCTTATTCAATAATCAATACTCCTCAATCCAAAAACTCCATTAATCAGTTAACCCCAAAAGTATAACCTTAAAACAATAAACCTATAAAAGCCATGAAAACACGCAGTTTAATCGCAATCTTTGCTTTGAGCGCAATGCTTATCGCATCTCCCGCTTTTGCACAAAACCGAGGTGGTGGCTCCCGCGGTGGCGGATCTGTTTCCAGTTCTTCCAGTCGTGGTGGTGGTTCATTCTCAAGT
>CADBOG010000038.1 GCA_902796265.1 uncultured Bacteroidota bacterium | reverse complement strand
CGATGAGGTCGGACTTGAAGGGCATTTTGCCGCCCGTGGGTTCATAGACCTTATAATATAATGAATTTAGCGTGTCGCCCTGTTCGGTTATCATCATGGACGTAACCTTGTATACTCCCATAGGACGGCCTTTAAGACTGAACTCGAACGGCTTGTCGGGTGCCATATCGCCCATGCCGTCGAAGAGTTTCTTGTCGACCGGCCAATGGGTGTAGTCGGCTGTGCTGTCCATGTAGTCGTAGAGAGGGAACAGCTTCTCAAACTCAGCAGGGGTATATGGCATCTCATATTTGCCGAGTCGTATCATGTCGTTGTGCAGCAGTGGTTTGGATGGCATCTTGAGCAGTTCGACAGTAATCTTGGCGCGGCCGCTTAGTTCTTCGCCATCGAGATTGTTGCGACTCACAGCCAGCGTATCAAAGTAGTAGCTGGTTTCGAGATAACTGTTGACATAACCCACCGAGAGTCGTGTGGAAGCCTCATGGGTCTCACCATTGACATCTGTCACTGAGGCATATACCGAATAATCGAAAGCAGGCTTGCGTCTCAGGTCGCTGACCGAGTCGGGTTGTGGAACAAACTCGATGATGAACAAGCCCTGGTCGTCGGTTGTCAGCTCGCCTGTTGCCACCACCTTGGTTTCGGCACTACGAAACCAACTTTGCCAACCCCAGCACCATCTTGGTTGACGCTCGGAACGGACAATACGATAGGTGACTGTGGCCCCATTGAGCGGCACAGAGGTATAGGAGGCTGCGATACCCTCTACATGTGCTGGCTTGCCGAATTCACGCAGCTCTGCCGGCTTGGAGAGGGTGACAGTAAACTTGGGCTGCTTGTAGGACTCGACCTTAAATGATCTGCTGTCGTTGTCGAACTTCACTCTCCAATAGCCGGGCATGGCATCGGCAGGAATGGCAAACTGGCCTTGGCATACTCCAAACTCGTCGGTAGCAAACGGAATAGTGTCCTGAGCCTTGCCGTTGATGTCGCAAACCACGAACAATCCTTTGTAATCCTTTACGGCATGGCCATCATAGCGGTTTTTTGCGTACTTGAAGAGCGAGAAATGAACCGTGTCGCCAGGCTTGTAGACGGGACGGTCGAAGTAGAACTCGACAACCTCTCTGTCGTCGCTCGGTTCATAGTAATAATAATCATCGATGGATTCCTTGATTTCCAGCCCTTTATAATTGGTTACAAACCATTTGAAGGAGGCATTTTTTATATTATTGAATTTGTTGGGAAACTCAAAATGGCCGTGACGGTCGGTCTTGGTCGTGGCAATAACCTCTTTCTTGCTGCCATAGCTTTTCTGTATCTGCAGCTTCACCTCCTCGCCCACTATCGGCTCTCCGCTTTTGCGGTCGACAAGAAAACCTGAGCATTGTTTATCATCGCCTTTCACAAAAGCCACATCCTCTACATCAAGGTATACCTTGTCGATGATGGTGTCGAAAGACTTGTTGTTTGATGCTATCAGCAAGTAGTGGCCTTGCGCCATGGGCGGAATTGCAAAGTAGAGTCCACGTGACAAGTAGTCGTGACGGTCGCCGACATAAAAAGACCACTCTTTAGGCACAACACTCTTCATAAGTCTTTTGCGCATCCCCTCCTGAGATGTGTAATCTTCCGAAACGGGGTTTACGATACGGAAAAAGAGGGTGTCGACATTGGAGACCGAAACAACCGCAAGGGCGTTGCGACCAGAAGGTATCTTGGATGGTATCTCCATATGTATTGATGAACGCAAGATTTGCTGTTTCAAGTTGTAGCACTTAACGGCACCATAGCTTTCGGGGTGCAGGGCTATGGCGGAATCGATGACAGCTACAGCATCAACATATTTAGCATTGTTGTTGTAGTTTGACGCAAGCAGGTAATACAATTCTGTTATTGAAGGGTCGTTGGGAATGCTGAAATGGCTGATTGCTCCTTGCAACTGAGTTCTTTTTATCTCATTCATGTCTGAGAAATAGACATATCTGGAGATTTCGGAAAATCTGTTGATATAGAGTTTCGTCATCACACGAGGAGAACTGTTGCGAGACAGATGCATCTCCTCGCGTTTCTGGTTGAGGTTCAGCATAAAGTCGGCCATCATCTGGACGGAGTCGATATCTTTTGTCTTGACCTTGGCGAATTGTTCCGTTGTGGCAAACAAGTCATCTACAGCATCAAAATTCCTGTCGTTCAGCTTTCTGTAATACAACATGCCGAACACCTTGTTAGCTTTGAGCACAAGGACATCGAAAACCGTGGGAGTAAGGTCGCCATCTTTTCCATTTTCTTCCAGCTCTACCAGATTGCCCAACGATTCGGCATCTGCGCTTTTGAGCAATTCGATGTCGGCAAAGGCGGCACGGATATAACGCTCGACCACAGCTTTGTAGCGGTCTTTATCCCATAGTTTGTAGTCGAGGTCGTTCTCATCGGTAACCTTGTTTCTATCTATCGACCATCTTCTATCCGAGTAATAATCGGCATAGAAGGAAGCCAAAAGCATGTTGCATACGGCCTTCTCCTTGCCCGTAAGCTTTGGCAGCAACCGTTGGTAGCGAACGAGCGACGAGTCGCTGTTGTCCTCCTTAAACATAGCCCCTATCCTCGAAAGATAGTGGGCGGCCATGAGACTCTGCCATGAGTTCTGCGACTGAAGTGCGCCATCATAGAGCTTCTGCGATTTGTCGAAAGCCTGCGAATAGTATTGTTTTTTGATAAGGCTGTCGACAGACTTCCATTCTTTGGCATAATCCTGCCCCAGCGAGACGCGAGGGAAGGAAAGAACGGCTACACAAAATGCAGCAAAAAGAAAAAACTTCGAAAACTTCATAATAAAAGGGTTTTCGAAGAAAACGGAAATATGAGGGAAATATTGTTTCAGGTTTCAAGTTTCAAGTTTCAAGCAAACTCGCTCAATCCACAATAATCTTTAAACTATACACTAAACACTTTAAACCATACACTATCACTTATCAATTATACAATAAAGAAGAGAGGAAAATGCTTTCCTCTCTTCTTAGTGACTCCTGCAGGATTCAAACCTGCAACCTTCTGATCCGTAGTCAGATGCTCTATTCAGTTGAGCTAAGGAGCCATCTTTTGATTTCACTCAAAAAACGTTGTTTTTGTCTCTCGAAATCGGGTGCAAAAGTACACACATTTTCAATACTGACCAAATTTTTTTTTATTTTTCTTGCACCTTTGCTTATAACGCATTGATTGAACGAGAGAAAAAAATGAAATTATTTTTCTTTCGGACCTTTGTAATGGTACACTTCTCGGTAAAGAATGTCGCGCATTTCGTCAAATTCGCCGTCATCCAACTCATATTTTGACATCACAATCATTGGGAGTACGAGCTTGTTTTTTCCGCGATAGGATGGCTGCCAATAATCCTGTGGATTACGGGTGAATCCGAGGTCGGTATAGAACTCCAGTCGATGGTCTGCCTGCTCGGTGGAGGGCATCTCGGTTTCGAGCACCACCTGGTCGGGATGCTGCGAGAGGAAGCTGAGCATAGTGGCTTTGCCAAGTCCCTGGTTGCGGAACTCCTTGTCAATGGCGAAATGTTCAATGTAAGCAAATTCCTCGAAGACCCAGTAGGTAAGGATTCCCAGGGGCTCATCGTCGAAGGTGGCTACCAGGAAATGAAACCTCTCGTCACGGTCTTCGAGGCTTCTAAACGGAGGACGCTCTTCTTCGGGGAAGGCCGATTCGAAGAGCTTTTCTGCAAAATGGCTGTGTCTGCTTTCAGACAATGGTTCGAAATCTATCATTATTATGTTTAATATTTATGTTTCAGGTTTCAGGTTTCAAGTTTCAAGTTTCAAGTTTCAAGTTTCAAGTTTCAGGTTTCAGGTTTCAAGTTTCAAGTTTCAAGTTTCAAGTTTCAAGTTTCAGGGTGCAAGAGCCAGTGGCTCGCGCAGAGGGGATTTGAGTGTTGGAAGGTTTCAAGTTTCAGGGTACAAGGTCCAGTGGACCGCGTAGAGCTGATTTGTGCGTTGGATAATAATGGTTTCAATTCTCAATTCTCAATTCTCAATTCTCAATTCTCAATTCTCAATTCTCAATTCTCAATTCT
>CADBOG010000037.1 GCA_902796265.1 uncultured Bacteroidota bacterium | reverse complement strand
CCGTTGCAGCGTTGCAGTGTTGCAGTCCGTTTTTGACTATGAATTGTCTATTTTCGGACTGCAACGCTGCAACACGTCAGATTTAAGTGGGAGTCAAGTCAGACTTAAGTGGGAGTTAAGTGGGAGTTGAAAGGTCTACACTCTGAATGAGTCAACCAATTAAAAAAAAGTCAAAACTAGACAGAAATATGCCGATAGCACTACAATAACCCACCCTTTTTACCCACTTATTGTAGTGCTATCGGCATATTTTTTTTTCTCAGATTAAAAAAATCACCTTGTGATTGACCGAGGCGACAAGGGTTACCAAGGACTACTCGGAATGGTTGAAAGAGCGTCGTGAGATATTCAGATTTGTCTGTTTATGAAGGAAAACAGACAAAAAAAACAGTCGAATTTGACTGTTTTTGATTTACCAATGTTACTTCAGAAACAAAAACTCTATGTATTCTGCAGATTAAAAACTATTTCTTTTTATCCGAATAAAAAACATCAAAATACCGCTGCAAGGAATTTGCTTCGGTTTGATAGATATTATCGCCGTAGTAAAAATCGGCCATCACCTCGTAGAGGCGACACAGTTCTCCCAGGCCTGCACGATTCTTGTGGGCATCGATGGTTAGCGACACCAGCTCCAACGCGCGATCAGCTGCACGATGACACTGTTCTTCGTTGCCTTTGGCCTTCCAGCGATTGGCACGCGACACCTCGCTGCCGATGTTCAGCATCTGCTCGGCCAACGACATCTGCGCCCACCGGCCAGCAGCCAAATCCTTATGTTGGAACTCCATTTTCAGCATGGCAGCAGATAGTTTACTGTTTCAATAATTCGTCGCCGCGTGTCGGCATCCTGCACGTCGCGGCTGCGGTTGCCCTGACCCGGGCGGATATTAATCATCGAGTCAAACTCAATGAAATCTTCACCGTCCATCTCTGGATAGAGGTTGATGCCCCACAGGTCGTACTGCGACGAACCTTGTGCTAACATTTCCCTCTCAATATCGGCATGCAATTCAGAATCTACACCAATCTTCTTCTTCGCAATATCCACCACAGCCTTCACCATGTCGCCAAAATAGTTTGGCATCATGGCCAACAATATCTTTCTGTCTGTTTGGTGGTCAATTATTTGCATAGTTCAAGCCTTTATTAATTTGTAACAATTCAAAAAGCAAAAATACGAACAAAAAATATATTGGCAAAATTATTCTGACGGAAGCTTGCAGCGTTTGCACTCCCCTGATGGCCGCATAAATCGGTCGTTACTCTGACCATCTATATCAAAATTGGGCATCAGGTCGTTGAGAGCCAGCATAAGTTCGGTGACAAATGTGCGTTGGTCGTTCAAGAATTTTTGACGCTTGGCTTCAAGATTGGCATCTTTGAGAGAGTTGCGGAAATAAGTGGTCTCCAATTCATCAGGATTGGAGAAGTCGAAAAGCACACTCTCAAGTATGCCTGATTGAAGAAACTCCTGAAGGGTTTGTCCCCTGTTCTCCGTAAGAGTGTCGTTGCGGAAAAGATTCTGCCCTATCATCTCCTCATAGATTGACTTGGCCAAATCTTCCGAATCAGCACCGATAAGCAGAAGTGTCTTATCGAAAATGGTGCCCTTCTTGTTGCTTTGCTTGTCGCGAACATATTTGCTGCTGTCTATCAGCAGATAAGCCATGTGCTCGACATTCGACTGATAGTGGTATACCGAGCATTCTATCATCTCGTTGTGCGAATGAGGCATTTTGATAGAGATGTTGTTTTTGCGTACCAATTTGATACCATAAAGCTTGTTGATATAATATGCAAAGGTATACGGCTCACAATGGGTACTCCACATCAGCACCGTTGTCGTTTCAAACATCTCGTTGAAATACTCTTGATAATCAAAGTCTAATACTTTCTTTACCATTGGAAATGTTGGTTTCAAGTGGCCTTCGGCCGTTTCAGGTTTCAGGTTTCAAGTTTCAAGTTTCAGGTTTCAAGTTTCAGGTTTCAAGTTTCAAGTATCAAGTTTCAGGTTGCAAGAGCCAGTGGCTCGCGCAGAGGGGATTTGAGTGTTGGAAGGTTTCAATTCTCAATTCTCAATTCTCAATTCTCATTTCCCCCAAATCTCGTTTCTCCCTCGAAATGCGGTTTATAGTTGTCTGCTGCCTCAAGTTCCTGCACCCATCCACGATGGAAGCCCAAGTCATAAAAGCATTCAACTACCTTCTCATACTCTTCCCTCTTCAACCGCCTCCCCAACTCATCTGGCAGAGCAATCCCTTCGGGTGGGAAATACTGCGCCAATAAAGAAACGTGGATATTGGTAGAAATATTGTCTGCCAACCATTCGAGACAACGAATCGAGTTATCGACCTGTCCTGGTAGTACCAAGTGACGCACAATCAACCCCCTGAATGCCAGGTCATCATCGTCAGTAGGCAGCGACGAGCCTTTCTGGTCATACATCTCCTTCAGTGCCGCACCTGCCACCTCAGGATAATTGGCGGCATTAGAATAGCGTGCCGCAAGCATGCCGTCAGCGTATTTAAAGTCGGGCAGATAGACATCTATATAAGGTGCAATCTCCTTTAGCGTCTCTACGCTCTCATATCCGTTACTGTTATAGACCACCGTAGGGAAGAAACCTCGCTCGTGAAGTCCCTCGACAATCTCTGGCACCAATCCCGCATACTGTGTCGCACTCACCAACCCAACCATATTCTCGGTCTTCTGAAGACTTCGTATTGTGGCTTCAACAATCTCCCCTACACCTCTAAGCCCAATTCGTTCCTCATCAACAATGGTTCTCGAAATCTCGTGGTTCTGGCAAAAACAGCATTGCAAGTTGCAGTGTGCGAAGAAGATATTGCTGATGCCCCGCTTCCCTGAGATGGGCGGTTCCTCCCCTGTGTGTGCATATACCGCAGCCGCCTCGGGAAATCCAGTATTGGCACCGCAGAACCCCGCACCCTTCCGCCTATTGCGCTGTCCTTCGGTAAGTGGAGCCATTTCAGACTCTTCACCAATAAGATTGGGAGCCTTTGCCGGCTCTGAAATATTACAATGTCTAGGACAATTCTTACAATTCATAAGCCTTTTCTTTACATTCCGAGCCTTATAGCTATTGCCGCACAAGCTTCGGCATCAGCTAAGGCATTATGATGATGGGTAAGGTCGTAGCCGCAAGCGGCAGAGACCGTATGCAGCTGATGGTTCTCTAGGTCGGGAAGCAGCTTTCGCGAAGCCTGGAGTGTGCAATAAAACCTATAGTCGGGCCAATCCATCCGATAGACCTTCATCACAGCCCGCAGACAACCCTCGTCGAACATCTTGTTGTGTGCCACCAGAGGAAGACCCTCAATCATGGGTGCAACCCTCGCCCACACACGTGGAAACACTTCTGCCCTATCGGTATCTTTTGGTCCCAATCCATGCACACGCTGACAGTAGTAGTTGTAGTAGTTCGGTTCGGGCTTGATAAGGCTATAAAAGCTGTCGGTCATCTCACCATCACGTACAATGACCACACCCACGCTGCACACGCTGGAGCGACAACCATTAGCGGTTTCAAAATCTATTGCTGCAAAATCTTTCATTTTCAATCTTTAAATAAGTCGTTCAATCTAACAGTTCGCTGAATCATTTCCGAAGAGTATTGGTTCTGTACTACACCTTCGGTCGTAACCATAACAATGCTGAAAGCCATACGTTTTCTGTACAGTTTGCTTACGATATCTTTGCGTGTTTTCATTTTTTCGACCTCCTTTGCGGTCAAAGTGTATGACCCGTCGCAATACTTCATCTCGATGATGTTCACATTGCGGTCGTTGCGTTCCAAAATCATGTCAATCTGTGTTTTGTCGCTATAGTATGCAAAGGCTTTTGTGAGAACTCCGTCAACACCGAGTGCATGCTTCATCTGCTGCAAATGAGCGAAACAGAGCCTCTCGAACGAGAGCCCTTTCCATGTGTTGTAAGCCGCAGTACCTTGGGTATGCATCCAATAGTCTTCGTCGCCAAACGAGCCCTTCTTCACGAACTGATAATAGAACATTGTGAAGAAATCGCTCAGCTGGAAAAGCATTCCAACCTTACCCCTAGAATCATATTTTCTTACGAATCCACATTCCACCAGGTCATCGAGCTTCTCGCTGACGTTGCCCCCATCCTTGAATTTTCCTTTTTTGATAATCTCGTCGCGCGTGAACCCAACCTTTTTCTTCGACAGGATTTCGACTATTTTCACATACTGCTGCGAATCCTTGAAAAGTGAAGCATAAAGGTTGTCGAACTCGTTGCCAAGAAGAGCCTTACTGCTGAAGAACATTCTGTCCATGTTTTGTGCCAGGCTCAGCCTTCTGTCGAGCATTTTCAGATAATAAGGGATGCCTCCGAGTGCCATATAGCATTCAGCTATTGTCTTTTCATCCCAACGTATCTTGCGTGAAACAAGATATTCGCGTGTCTCGTTGAGGGTAAAGGGGAGAATCTTGAGCGGCAGAGTTATCCGGTTGTGGAGACCTCCTTTGTCATTGACCATTTTTTTCACCATCCAAGATGCTGACGACCCGCAGACGATTAATACCACATCATGACGAGGGCAGGCGAAGGCGTTCCAAAAATGCTCCACAGCTTTCAAGAAATCAGACTTCTGCGTGTGCATCCAAGGGACTTCGTCAAGGAAGATGACCTTGCGTTTCCTTTTGGATTTCTCCACAATCGAACGGAGCGAATTGAAAGCTTCAAACCAAGACTTCAGTATAGGATGCGTCTCATTGGTATAACGGTCGAGATCAGAGCGAAAATTCGCCAATTGCTCCGCTTTGTCGCCTTTTGCGATGCCTGTGCAAGAAAAAGTGAACTTGTCATCGAAGAATTCGCGAACAAGATAAGTCTTACCAACACGTCGCCTTCCGTAAATCATTACAAATTCTGATTCTTCAGAATTACTAATACGCATAAGTTCCTGTTGTTCAAAGATTCTTCCAATCATAATGCAATTATTTTTCGCTGCAAAGATACAAAAAATACATTATTCCGCGAAAAATCCACATTATTTTTCGCGGAATTGATGCAAAAACAGCATTATTCAGCGGAAAATATACAATATTTTTCGCGGAATTGATGCAAAAATGTCATCATTCCGCAGAAAATATTTTATCTTTAAAAAAAATATTTGCCAATTCGAAAAAAAAATGTACCTTTGTTTTCTCTGAGATAAGTATTGAAATCATTAATTTATAATATAACATTATGACAATCAAAGATCTTGAACCGAAAGCATTGTGGAGCAATTTCTACTCCCTGACCCGTTGCCTTCGTCCGTCAAAGCACGAAGAGGCTGTCCGCAACTTCCTCGTCGATTGGGCAAAGAAGAAAAAAATCGACTGCCGTGTTGACAAAGTTGGCAACGTCATCATGAGCAAGCCCGCCACCAAGGGTATGGAAAACCGCTGCCCCGTTGTCCTGCAGGCTCACATGGATATGGTGCCCCAGGCTCGTGCCGGCAAGAAACACGACTTCCTGAAAGACCCCATCGAGACTAAAATCGTTGGCGATTGGGTCTATGCATGCGACACCACTCTCGGTGCCGATGATGGTCTTGGTGTTGCCGCCATCATGGCTGTTTTCGAGTCGAAAACCATCAAGCACGGTCCTCTCGAGGCTCTCATTACCACCGACGAAGAGACCGGTATGACTGGCGCTTTCGGACTCAAGGCTGGCGAACTGCATGGTGACTATCTCCTCAACCTCGACTCCGAGACCGAAGGCGAGCTCTATGTAGGCTGCGCTGGTGGTATAGATGCCGCTTTGAGCATCCCCTACGCTACCGAAAAGGCTCCCAAGGGTATGGTTGCCTACAAGCTCACCATTGGCGGTCTCAAGGGCGGTCACTCTGGCATGGAAATCAACACCGGCCGTGCTAATGCCAACAAGCTTCTCTTCCGCCACCTCCGCTGGGTTGCCGAATGCGGCATCCGCCTCATCAGCATTGAGGGCGGCAACATGCGTAACGCCATCCCGCGCGACGCTGAGGCTGTCATCGCTATGCCCAAGGAGCACGAAGAGTGCATCCTCAAGGAGTTTGAGAAAGTTGCTGGCTGGGTGAAGAAAGAACTCGCCAATGTTGAGCCCGACTTCTGCATGAAATATGAGAAGGTCCGCATGAACCCCACCGTCATCGACGAAGAAGGCACCCAGAAGATCATCAACCTCATGATGGTTGCCCCCAACGGCGTTATCCGCATGAGCAAGGATATGGAAGGCCTCGTAGAGACCTCTCTCAACCTCGCTATTGCCAAAACAACTCCCAGCAAGAAATTTGTCGTCTACGCTCTGCTGCGTTCTTCTGTCGACACTGCAAAAGAGGCTCTTGCTGAGCGTCTTGTTTGCCTCGCTGAACTTGCAGGCGGCAAATGCCAGCTCTCTGGCGCATATCCTGGCTGGAAGCCCAACATGGAAAGCCCGCTGCTTAAGAGCATGAAGGCCACCTACAAGAAGCTCTACAAGAAAGAGCCTGCTGTTATGGCTATCCACGCTGGTCTCGAGTGCGGTCTTCTCGGAGGCAAGTATCCCGATATGGATATGATTTCCTTCGGCCCCACGCTGAACAGTCCTCACAGCCCCGATGAGCGTGCCAACATCCCCAGCTGCGTGAAGTTCTACGACTTCCTTCTCGCTTCCCTCGAAGCCATCCCTGAGAAGAAGTAAAGCATTGTGGGTTTCATTTCAGCTTGCTCCGTTCTCGGAACAGTATAGATAATGATCCTTACAATAATCATACCACATTACAACAACGTCGCCCTACTCGGCCGCTGCCTACATTCAATTGTAGCGTCCAAGTTGGGCGACGAGTTGCAAGTGGTTGTTGTTGACGATGGGTCGACCGACAGCCAACGCCAGCAAGCAGAGTCTTTAGTTGCCGAACTTTCTTCAAAGGATTCAAAGCTCACTGTGCAGCTCATCACCAACCCCAAGAATCAAGGTGCGTCAGCTGCTCGCAACAAGGGCCTGCTCTCTGCCCAAGGACGTTTTGTATGGTTTGTCGATGCCGATGATGAGATAGACACAGAACTGATGAACCTATGGTGGCCGAAGCTTAAAGAGCTGGACAACAATGTAGAGCTTCTACATATCGGCCCAATGGTCGACGGCAAACAGCACGTCACCAAACATCCATCACCCATCACCCATCACCCATCACGCCTTTCGGACATTCTCATCCCTCGCAGCCATTGCCTCGACCATACCACCTATTGGATTAGTCGCGAGTTTCTGATGAATAACCCAGACATCCGTTATATAGAGAATTGCGAGATATTAGAGGATTCGATATTTGTGCTTCAGCTGCTGGAAAAGGCAAAAAACATTGTTTCTGCCGATGATTGCTCTCTTTATATCCGTCATACCGATTCGCCGTCAGTGACAGCAGGAGCATGGTCGAAAGACAAATCGGCAACCTTCATGCCCTTTATCCAGTTGTTTTTTTCCCATCTGTCGCAGTTCAAGGCACGGCATGCGGATTTGCCTCACATCGAGGATCTCTACCATCGCTACAGTTATGTCTACATGAGGGTTCTTGCCGTCAAAGGTGTCCCGACCGCATTATATAGGGAACTATTCTACAAAACCATCATACAAGACACTTTCATTCCTCGCAACATCAAGGAACGTCTGCTGAAAAACATTGTCATTCACTCTCTTTTATCATTTGTATGCCGCATCTTACGACCCTCACACGATTGATGGCTTTCAGCCTTTTTGGCGGCGACAATCCGCTGAATGACGAAAAGGTTCTTTCTGCCGACGACTGGAAGCAACTTTTTGAGGAGTCGCGTCGGCAGGCTGTGACGGCCTTGCTTTACGATGCCCTGTTGATGCTGACCAAGGAGCAACGCCCTTCACGCAGCGTGCTGTTCCATTTCTTGTCGATGACACAAACCATCGAGCGAGACAACACACTTCGCCATCAAGCGCTTGTGGCATTTCAGGATGAGGTGATGCAACCGCTTGGATTACCAACAGTTGTCGTCAAAGGTTCAGCAATAGCTCGCCAATATCCCAACCCTTTGCATCGCGAATGTGGCGACAACGACCTCTACACCGGTTCGGACACAGAGAGCATTGCACGGAGACTCGAGTCGCTCGGTATCGAAGTCGACCGCAAAGACCCTCGACACATCAGCTTCATCTTCCATGATGTTGATTTCGAATGTCATTCCTATCTGCTATACCACAACGACGACCCCAAGTGGCTCAACGTCCCAATCCATCCAGAAACTGCCACCTACGCCCTGCCCCTTTACCAGCATCTTTTCTTCCTTGCCAAGCACATGGAACATCATGCCGTCTTCTTCCATAATCCCATAAGGCTTCGCGACCTGATTGACTGGTGCATACTTCTGCGAAGTGGCGACTTCGACCTTGAGGCTCTTCGCAAAATCAAGAGTGGCACCGATGTCGACCTGTTTATTGAACTCATGACATTATATTGCAACAGGTTGTTCGGCACGGATTTCCCTTGTCAAGTACCCGACACACTCGTTGCCGACGATTTCGATTTGCTCTACATGCAATGTCCCGAGCGACACCGACTTGCCATAGTTCGTGTTGCCCGTCGCAGCTGGAAGTACATCCGTTACGGTCGCAAGTATCGAGCCCTATACGGCCAGTCAATGTTCCGCCGCTTCTATATTAATAATGTATGGGTTGCCATGCGGAACAAACTTATTCCAGCATAAATCGACATCCTTCGTTCTCTCCCCTATTCGCCTACTTTTTCTCTCCCCTATTCGCCTACCTTTTCTCTTCTGGAGAGGTAACAATGGGTTCTATCGATGGGAACTGACCCCATATCGGGTGATCACGGTAGGTTTGTACGCTTTCAGCAGGGACACGCAGCACAGCTGTCGATGGGAGTTGATAGAAAGTAGTGTACTTCACATCGGGCGGTACCGGAGCCGACAATATCACCTCCTGAAGTTGCGAACATTCAGTGAAGCTGTAGCTGCCCACTTTCCGCACCTTCTCTCCCATATACACCACACGCAGGTTTTTGCTGTAGGCGAAGCCATAATCACCCACAATCTCAAGACTGTCGGGCAACATAAGAGTGTCAATACCTGTTTCGTAGAATGCTCCGTGACATATCTCTTTCATCTGTGGTGGCAGCACCAAATGACGCATCTGAGGATTCCTTGCAGCAAGATTTATGATAGCAGTGCGTGTTGCGCTCTTGAACTCTAACCGCTTCACACCCGACACATTGCTTATAAATTCGACAGGCAATTGTTCCACCCCTGTGTCGATAATGATGTCGGACAGCCCCATGCATCGGTAGAAATAGCTGTATCTCAGCGTTGTGTCATGTTGGCTCCCCTGACAGTTTCGGGCTTTCCATATAAGGGTGGTGAGGCCCGAACAGTCATTAAAAGCCATCGAGCCGATGCTCCGCAAACCATAAGGGATAATAAGAGTGTCGCGTAGACCTATGCAACCGAGAAAAGCTGCCTGACCAATGCTAAGAAGAGTTTCAGGAAACCTCACCGATGTCAGCTCATAAATGTCCTTGAAGGCATTGTCGTCAACACCAACCACAGTCCATTCCAAACCCAAATGGCGAATAGTGGCAGGAATCAACATATCGCCCTGTGGTTTAGCCATTTCCTCTGGCCATGGTTTCATATCCGCTGAAGTTGGAGGCACGACCGCCACCTGTCTTTGTGGCACTCTGCTCACCTCACACATCCATACTGTCTGTCCACTCTCCAGCTCTATGGCAAAGCGTCTAGGAGACGGTTGCAACACCGTTACCACTAGTATTGCCATAAGCAATCCTGCCAACACCCATGCTGGCCATACTGGCACCAACAATTTGCGGAGCGCTGCCACCGACTGGGGCCGTCGACTGACATCGACACGTGTGGCTCGACGCACAGCAAACGGATAGCGGCGAGCGAAAAGAAACTCCACAATTCGACCCAAAGAATAGATATCGGCACGATGGTCAGACTCTCTTCCTTCGCGTTGCTCAGGTGAGGCATAGTTTTCAGTTCCAGACGCCTGCTTGAACGAAGCATACTGAGGGCCATCACTAAGTCCGAAGTCTAAAAGCTTCACACGTCCGTCGGGCGTGACCATAATGTTGGAAGGCTTTATGTCGTGGTGGTATATACCATGCCTGTGAAGATAATCGACAGCATCGAGCAGCTGGTTGAAGACACGTCGCCGTTCGGCATTACTCTTTCCGTTCTTCCATTTGTCAAGGGTCTCGCCCTCAATCCATTCCATCACAATGCAGAATCCCGCCACTTTGTCGTCCTCAAGGCTATCGACACGCACGATGTTAGGATTGTCGAGACTTACGCCAATGCTGTATTCCTTATAGAGCCACTCCTTGTAGATGTCATTGCCACGGAAATCCTCTTTGATTCCTTTGAGGACATACCAACGTCCGAAGCGTCGTGCACGCCACAGCACATGACATGTCCCACGACCAATCTCCTCATAAGACGAGAAGAAAGGCTCAGTGATGCCGGCACCACCCGACACCAATCCAGAAGGACCATCGCTCAGCATACAGAGCCTCCTTTATTATTCATTAATATATTTAGGCGGTCTTTCTCCGCTTGTCTTCTAGTCATTTTCATGTAAAAAATGCTATTCATTTAGCGATTTGCATTAATATAGCACAAAAAACATCCGCAGATTCAACCAATTACAAAAAACTCTCTCTTATATTGTTTTGCAAAAGTCGGAAAAAATAATGACGTGAACAAATGTTTATAAAAAAAGACAATGGAACGAGTCGCAAGGATGCGTCGTTCCAAAGTCTCAAAAAAACAATAAATAAAAGTATTATTCGCCTCTCGATGTGAGTTGGCGAATAAGAGTCAGACCACCTTGTTGGCCAATCTCATAGAGCGGCCACGAGGAGTCTTCGTGTATCACGTTGGAGAGCAAGGCCGAGTGACCCAAGGCGAATATGGCAGCTTGGAAGGTATCGTCGGCATGCAGTTTGCTACCTTCACTTTTTAGTACACGGAAAGTGCTGTTGCCCAGACATTCAACCACAATCTCACGGCCCGGATTCCAACGCAACATCAATCTGTCACCCGATTTCAAATCGGACACTTTTATACTTTCGCCAAGCACGATGTCACTCGACGGTGTACAGTCGCCATAATGTTCACAGAAATCGTCATAGTTGCGGTAACCGATAGAGCGAGCCATCACGTTGAGAGTGCTCTGGCGAGGCTTTGAACTGAGGCCTCCATATTGCCACATACGTTTGACAGTAGTGAGTCCTATTGTTTCTCGTGTGCGGTTCTCAATGAAAGCCACAAGCGTGTAAAGGTCGGCAGGCGATTTAGCCTCACAACCAGCCGCCTCGCATATAAGGCGCCGCAAATTATCCAAATATATGTTGTCAGAATGCTCCATAAATAGATTGCAAAAGTACAAAGTTTTTTTGAAACACAACGCATCCGTTTTGGTCCATTTGCTCCAATACGAAAGGAGATGTCAGTAAATCATGCCGAACAACCATAGCGGGAGTTTATTGCCGAATGGATATTCAATACCATCGCAGGCAAGAAAGGCGTTTTCATTACCAGCAATTTGAGTGCCGTCTTTAGAACCACCTCCTACCTCCACAACGACTCTGCCGTCGATAACAAAGTCGGCCGGCTTGGTATATTCCACCGTATGCCGATAGGCAACCTGGTTGCAGAAGAATGACTCCCTCACAGTCCCTTCTTTTACCTGTCCAAGATTGAGGATGAAACATAGATTGGGGTTTTCCATAAGGATTTTGTCCGGCTTCTGCATCCTCTTCACCGATGTGGTGTCTGAATAAAGCAGTCTTATCAATCGTGCATCGTTGAGGTATTGCAGATAGGAGGTGAGGCTCACGCGACTCAACTCCGTCATCTTCGACAGTTTGCTGATATCTACCAACATGGGCACTTCTGTGGCCAACACAGCCAGTAGAGACTTCAGCTTTCTGACATTGCCCACATCCACACCGCGTTGCTGCGGCAGTTCGATGCCTAGAATCATATCCACAACATTTTCAACCAGAGAGGAATAGTTGTTGGGATTATCTTTGCGGAAAGGGTAGTAACCCGAGCTAAGATAGTCACTGAAATGCTCCAATGGGCGACACTTGCTGTTCGTCTCCACACAGATGTCGTCAGCATGGTGCAGAACGTCGTCAAACGATAGTTGAGGAATGCTGATTTTGTGGTAGAACAGGAGATACTCCCTGAAGGAGAGCCCCTGCAGCTCGTAACTCACACAACGCCGTGAGAGGTCGGCCTCTGCATTGAGAATCTGCAGCAACGAAGATCCTGTGAAAACAATCTTGATTGTTGGATACAAATCAAAGATGTTCTTCACATATTGACTCCAATGCGGGTAGCGGTGTACCTCGTCCAACAGCAGACATTCGCCGCCCGATGTATAGAAAGTCTGAACGGTGTCCATCAAGTCGTGTTGCAAGAAATACGTACTGTCGAGATTTATGTACAGGGCTTTTTTGGTAGCAACCCCGTAATGCAACTTGATGTGCTGGAGGAGTAGGGTCGTTTTACCCACTCCCCTGGCACCACGGATGCCAATAAGGCGGGTGTTTGCCCAGTCAATTTCATTCATCAGCGACCGGACAAAAGATGTGCTACAATTCTGAATCAGTTGTCGTTGCAAAGAAAAAAGCTTCTCCATAAAAAACAAATTTATAGTGCAAAGATACAAAAAATGTTTAATATACTAAACAAAAATCAGCAAAAATTGTTTAACACATTAAACAAAAAATAGCAATAACTGTTTAACCTATTAAACAAAAATCAGCAAAAATTGTTTAACACATTAAACAAGCCGAAGAAAACAACAAATCTTGGTGTTCACAACTAAACATCTATCAATCAAACTATAAAATACACTTTATGCAAATTTGCAATTCAACTGCAAAATTACATAAAATGTGATATGGCAAAAAATAAAGGCAACCTCTAAGAATTGCTTTTCAAAGAGTAAGAGTCTACTTTTGAGCAGGCTTGAAATAGGGATGCTACCGAATGGACAACTCAAGTTTCCAAGAATTATTTCGCCAGACGTTTTTAGCGTCTGGCTTTTTTTTGAAAGTTTTTTTGTCGATTGAGTTTTTTTTATTACTTTTGCAATTATTATAAAAGTAATAATTATAAATTCAATAACTAATATTATAATGAAAAACAACAATATAAGTAATCCTTTCATCGTTTCAAGGAGCATTCCAAACGAGTTTTTTTGCGACCGCAAAGAGGAGACAGAGCTCCTTATCAAACTTATCGAGAACGGAAGAAACGTCGTTTTGATGTCACCCAGACGCCTGGGGAAAACTGGTTTGATACACCACCTATTCTCACAAGACGAGATTACTAAGAAATATTATACTTTCTTCGTGGACATTTACCCAGCATCCACCCTTCAAGAGATGTGCTACATCTTTGGCAAGGCGGTATTCGAACGCTTGAAGAGCAAAAAGGAGAGACAATGGGAGGTTTTTTTTAAGACTATCAAGTCGCTTCGAGCAGGATTGAAGGTCGACACCATCACCGGAGAACCTTCCATCGAGCTAGGTATCGGCACGATAGAGAATCCAACGACGACACTAGAGGAGATTTTCACCTATCTGGAGGAGGCCAACGAGCCATGCCTTGTGGCCTTTGACGAATTCCAACAAATTGCCGAGTTCCAAGAGAAACGAGTGGAAGCCACTCTGCGGGGAATCATACATAACTGCCAAAACACATCGTTCATATTCAGCGGCAGCCGTCAGCATTCCATCGAGCAGATGTTCCATTCAAAGTCACGTCCTTTTTACCAAAGTGCCCAACTCATGGACCTACGACCCTTGAACCGCGAAGTGTACACAGACTTTGCCTGCCGCCTGTTCTCTCTTTATGGCAAACAACTGGATCCTTCGGCAGTAATAACCATCTACGATGATTACGAGGGAACCACATGGTACATGCAGATGATGCTGAACGAACTATTTGCCATCACCGCTGCCGGCCAGACCTGCACACCCGCCATGCTGCCACAGGCGAGACAAAACATCATCGATATTCAAGAGGGGGCCTATCAAACACAGCTAAACATGCTTTCCCCTAAACAGAAACAGGTGTTGCAAGCCATTGCTCATGAAGGTATCGTAAAATCAGCCACCTCGGGAGCATTTATCAAAAAATACTCACTCGACTCAGCAAGTTCCGTCCAATCAGCAATCAAGGGTCTTAACGACAAAGAAATCATCTCCAACACCGGGAACGGAACAAGAATCTACGATTATTTCTTTGCCTGGTGGCTAAAGAACAACTATTAACACCTAATTCTACGCAGAGAATCCTTGCCCCATGACAGCGAGAGGCGATAGAGATCAGGGGCGATCGATGATGTGAAAATGGAACTATATACATGTTAACCTTTTTTTGTGAAATATTAAGTGCAGTCCTGAAAATGGACTGCATTTTTTCTTAAATCATTTCTATATACCGTTTCATGGCATCCTCATATGCTGTGGCGATAATTTGAATACTATTTGATGCTGCAGTTACACAACCATTAAAACTTTGTTGCAGACTCAATAACAAGTATTGGCATAAACGCCTTTAATGGCTGTACTGGACTTGAATCAATAACAATTCCCCCTGCTGTGACTAGCATAGAAAAATATGCTTTTGCGAATTGCACAGGATTGACAACCGTATACTTCAATGCTGAAAGATGTCCAGTAGTAGGTAATTATTATGAGCATATTTTTCATGGATGCAATTCCATCACAAATGCAATCTTTGGAGATAATGTCAAAATCTTACCTTCTTTTATATTCTTCGACAATAGTAGTTTATTGTCTGTGACCATCCCTGATTCTCTTGAATATATTGGCGATGATTGTTTCAGAAATTGTAACAATCTTGCCATCTCCAATTTAGTAATACCATATAAAGTGACTTATGTTGGGAATGACGCTTTCAATTCTTGCAGTAACATAACAGGCAGTGTATCATTTCCAAAAGCTTGTACCCATATTGGAAAATATTGTTTCTACGGATGTACAGGACTTACTTCCATTTTCTATGATGCAGACAGTGTTGGTATTGTAGGTTCAGAAGGCGAAGCTTATGTTGGATTCTGGTATGGCTACCCATCTTTCACTGGATGCACAAATATTACAGAATTAATCATCGGGAAAAATGTAAGAATAATTGCAGATCAGGCATTCTTAGGGTGCAGCAATTTGGCAGAAATAACCAGTTTTGCTTCAGAAGCACCTCTTTTAGGAACCAATGTGTTCGGTGAAATAGACGCTAATATCCCAGTTTATATTCCTTGTGGCAGTTTGAATTCCTATCAAAATCGTTGGACCGATTTATCCAATTTTATAAACGATGTATTTTTCAACTTCTCCGTCCAATCAGCCGATGATAATATGGGTACTGTACAGGTAATTAACGAACCCTCCTGCAGTAATCCAAACGCTGAGGTTAACGCCATACCTGCCAGCGGTTACCTTTTCGACCATTGGAGCGACGGCAGCACACAGAACCCATACTCGCTGACTGTCACCACTGACACTGTCATCACAGCTTTCTTTGTTATCGAAGGTGGCTCAGAGGGAATTGACGACATTAATAATGACGACATAAAGATCTACTCGGTCGACGGTAACATTGTGGTAGAGAATGCCTATAACGAAAACGTGCGTGTGTTTGATATTACTGGCCGCTCTGTTGGCACTCAAGCTCTTTCTGCTGGCATTTATATGGTCAAAGTCGGAACTCGTCCTACCCGCAAAGTTGTGGTGACGAGATAGCAAGATGTTTGAGTCAGTTCAAAAAAAGACCTTTTTTTAACAAAAAGAGGTCTTTTTTTAAACTTTTTTATTATCTTTGCATTATTGAAAATAATGATTTGACACAAGGAATGTTTTGTGTCTAAATTTGTTATAGGATTTTTTGTTGTTATTATTGACCAATTAAATAAAAAATATAAGTAATGAATAAATTTGATCCCGCAACAGCTATCCAACGCATCGATGGACGCGATGCCAACCGTGGTGTTAACCCCGCAATCTGCGACAGCGCCACTTTTACATTCCCCGAGGCTCATCTTATGACCGAGACTTTCCACGGTGAGACTGAGGGTTACTTCCTCTACAGCCGTCATTGGAATCCCTCCAACCTCGCTCTCTGCCAGCGCCTCGCCGCTATGGAAGGCACTGACTTGGCTTGGGTTACCGGCTCTGGCCTCGCTGCTATCACCAGTGCTCTTCTGCATGAAGTCAACGCAGGCGACCATATCGTTGCCAGCATGACCACTTACGGTGGCACCTTCGCTTTCATGGCTAACTACCTCAAGAAGTTCAACGTCAACTGCACCTTCGTAAACATGCAGAACCTCGACGCTGTGAAGAAAGCCCTCGCTGAGCATCCTAACACCAAGGTTGTCTACACTGAGACCATGAACAACCCTCTACTCCGCATTGCTAACATTCCCGAACTGAGCAAGATGGCTCATGCCGCTGGTGCTAAACTTATCGTTGACAACACCTTCACTCCAATGATTTTCAGTCCCTGCCGTTTGGGTGCCGACGTTACTGTCTATTCAATGACCAAGTACATCAACGGTACTAATGACTGTGTGGCTGGTGCTATCTGCGGTAGCGCTGATTATATCAACAGCCTTATCGATGTCAATAACGGTACCTGCATGCTCCTCGGTCCCGTGCTGGATCCTATGCGCAGCGCATCTATCAACAAGAACCTCCATACCCTCCATATCCGCATGAAGAAGCATGGTGAGAACGCCATGTATCTTGCTAAGCGCTTCAAAGAGGTTGGTTTCAAATACAACTATCCTGGTCTGCCCGAGCATCCCGACTATGAGCTGTTTTGCAGCATGATGAACGAGGGCTACGGCTTTGGTGGTATGATCAGCATCGATATGGATACTGCCGAGGCTGCAAGCAAGATTATGGAAATCATGCAGCGTAAGGGTGTCGGCTACCTCGCCGTCTCTCTGGGCTACTTCAAGACCCTCTTCTCAAACTCTGGCAAGTCGACCTCAAGCGAGGTTCCCGAGGATATCCAGAAAGAGATGGGTATGAGCGAAGGCCTTATCCGCTTCAGCATGGGTCTCGACAACGACATCGAGGCTACCTTCCAGCTTATCAAGGAGTCTGTTGACGAGTATAACGCCAGCAAATAATCTTTTCTGTAACCAAAACAGCGATTTGCCATAATTATTAGGCAAGTCGCTGTTTCTTTTTATTTATTAATCTTCGATTTATAAAATTATTATGGGTTTTCTTGTAAGTATCGTAGTTGGAGTTTTGGCGGGTTATCTCGCTGGCAAAATCATGAATGGTTCTGGTTTTGGCCTTATCATTAACCTCATCGTCGGCCTGATAGGCAGTTTTGTTGGCGGCAGCATGCTGTCGTGGCTCGGAATCAACTGGGGCAACACATTCTTGGGTGTCCTTATCACTTCTGTCATTGGCGCCGTCCTATTGTTGTGGGTCCTCTCACTTCTCTTCAAAAAGAAAAAATAAAACCGTAGATTCATAATTCACGGTCAAATTGTTACTTTATAATCATGAAGAAAATAGCAGTAATTTTAAGTGGCTGTGGCAACCGCGACGGCAGCGAGCTTCAAGAATCTCTTTCCCTTCTCTTAGCTATCGACAAAAGGGGATGGCAATACCAATGCTTTGCCCCTGAAGGTTACTTCGAGGTTGTCCCTCATATCGATGTTGTTGACGAGGAAGAGGAAGGCACTGTCCTCGATATCGAGCAGCGCGACATCTTTGTTGAGAGTGCCCGTATTGCTCGCGGCAACATATTGCCTCTGAGCGATTATCATGCAGCCGATTATGACGCACTTGCTCTGCCTGGTGGCATGGGTGCTGCCCGCAACCTGAGCACTTTTGCTTTTGATGGTCCACAGATGACTGTAATAGATGGCGTCACAGATGCTCTTCTTGAGACTTTCCGTGCCAAGAAACCTATCATTGCTATGTGCATCGCTCCCATGGTGCTTGCTAAGGTTTTTGGCAAATATGGAATACATCTCACACTGGGTGCTGACGACAATGCCGCTGCAAAAACAGCTCAAGGTTTTGGCTGCCAGACCGAGGTCTGTGGTCCTACCGATATCTGTGTCGATGACGAACACAAAATCATCACTACTCCGGCTTATATGGCCGCAACGAGAATCAGCGAGATCTTTGCCGGTGGCGAGAATATGGTTGCCAAACTCGGTGAATGGATTTAACCCCAATCGGCCTATACGAGCCTTATTTCCAACGTATCTGCCCCCAGTTGTCTTTCAGTTTGCCGCCAACTGTTATGATTGGCTCCTGAAGATGACCCTGCAACGAAGATTCTCGCTGCACCTCTTTGTCGATACTCTTGTATAGGTTGCTGAGGTTCACATCGCCTTTTCGACTCTTAAGCTCTTTGAGCAGGTAATAGGTGAGGAATCCATGATGCTGCTCGTCGAAAGCGAAAGCGGTCTTTTCGTATGCTGCGGCACCGATAATAACTATGTCGTTGCGAATACGCAAGCCTTTGCTTTTTTTATCGCTGAGCTTCATGTTTACCAATGGTTCGCCATCACGCTGATTGCCGTCGAAGGTGGCATCGACAATCATTGTTATCGACTTGAATGGAACACGGTTAAACCAAGCACAGAGGGTGTCAATGCGGAGACATTGTTCGAGTAGTTTTTTAGTGTCACGACCCGACATGCGTGACTCGACATCTATCGTTTTGCCCTTGAATGCCTTGATGCCTTTGTAATTGAGGTCCTTTGGAACTAGATATGGGTTGTGGTCGTAGTCGGAAAGACCGTGTCCTGCATAATAGATGATGAACTGGCAGTCGCCTTTCTGCGATGTGGCTATCTGTTTCAGCCATTCGACGCCATCTTTCTTTATCTGCTTCATGGTGGCGTCTTCGATAATCTTCACCTGGCGCTGTGGGATACCCAGTGTGCGGATGCAATACTGCTGCATCACCTCGCCATCGTTGTAAGCGTATGGAACATCGGGCAGAGGACGGTCATACCTCTCGTTTGCGATGATGAGAACGTATGTCTTGGTGTTGCTGTTCTCGTCAACCTTGGGTATGTTGTAATCGATGAATTCGTCATTGATAAGCCGCTCATTCATCTCTACAATCTCCTGGTCGAAAGCTGCATGCACCAGTATTTCTATACCCACATTGCGGTACATGGAACCCGTCTCGCTGTAGCTGCGTGTGTCGTAAGTGTAGTTGTTCTCGGTGACTTTCAACCCGTTGACGTTTTTGCTCAGATTGTCTTTCAGGCCTTGCGCCCTCAGGAAAGCCAGCTGTGCGTTGGTGCTTATGCCGCTCTCCTGCGAAACGGAAATACGCACCGACTCGCCATTGTAGCGGGCAGCCACATAACGGAATTCGCCATATTCATTGTTGTAATCAAGATGGGAGACCTCTGTGATATCGGTTGAGGCTTTTAGCTTGATGTCGGCTTTCTTACCCGATTTGAAATAGTTCGGTGCTATCTCGTCAACCATCATTCGGGTCAACTCACAGATTGCTGTGGAGGCGTTCGACTGTTCGCATAGGTAGGCTCCTGTCGGGTAGTTGTCGGTCACGCTCTCAAAATGGTGGCAGGTATACTCTATTGTAAACTTGAAATTTAGCTCGGCATGACCATCGCTGTTGATGCCGCTTACAAGGTCGGCCTTGATGCCAAGTTTCGACTCGTCGTAGAGTTTACGATTGTTGGGCAACGACAGCAAGTATTGCTCTGCGCGTTGTCTCATTGTCGCCTCGCGGGTCTCCACATTTTTCTGTAGCTGCTTGAGGATAATCTCGCGATACTCGCCATTGAGGATTTCCTCAGTCATCTGTGCTTTGGTACCATAACAGCATAGCAACATGGCACAAAGCAATATGATTTTATGTATATTCTTTTGAAAATGTATTATTTGCATCATAAGCATCTGTTTTGATATTATGTGCAAATATACATAGATTTTCCGAATTACGCACTATTATTTTTTCACGATACCAAAACTGAACTTTCGCTGGAGCTGGTCGTGTAGTTTGTAAAGGAGAATGAAATAGATGAAAATCAAAGCTATTGGAACCAAGGCAGCGATGGCTT
The DNA here is from genome assembly GCA_902796265.1 of uncultured Bacteroidota bacterium. GTDB lineage: Bacteria > Bacteroidota > Bacteroidia > Bacteroidales > P3 > Colimorpha. The sequence goes on along the minus strand of CADBOG010000037.1, from coordinate 36,748 downwards.
CTGAGTCGGTGAAAACAGATAGCAAGATGACGGCACCGATTATTATCACCGCTGGCAGGAAGTAGGCGAGCAATACGGCCAGCAATCCCAGCCCTTCGTTCACGCTCACCTCCACGTTGTCGCCTTCGTGATAGTTTTTCCAGTCGGGAGTCTCTACCTCAACTACCTTATCGGCCTTGTCTACAAAAGCACATTTCTCGTGCGCTTTGCAGCTGCTGCAGGCCGAGACGACATGCATCTCGACACGCACTACGCCGTCGGCAACAGATATCACTTTCCCATCGTGGGTGGCTATTTGACTCATTTCTTGAATTTGAATTTTAACGATTTAGGATAGGTCTTGCAATTTTTCACGCATTGGCCTTCGGTATTGATTTTGTAGGTCTCGTTGTTGTAGACCACCTCGGCACGACCCCATGTGAAATAGGATGCCATCATGTATTCGAATGGTCCCACCTCGTTGCCTTCTTTGTCGATATAGCCCCATACGCCATTCTTCTCCACGGCAATAAGACCTTCGGTGCAATGTTGTGCCGATTCGTATATCAGAGGTATGACAATTTTGCCGCGTTTGTTTACGAAGCCGTATTTACCATCTTTCTCAACCATCGCCAGATTCTCGCTGAAGATGTATTCCATCGTACGCCAACCGCTGTTGTCGTATTCTATAGGAAGTATAATTTTCCCTTTCTTATTGATTATGCCATATTTGCCATCTTTCTTAACCATCGAGTATCCGTCAAAGAAGCCGCTCAGCTCTTCGTACATGCCAAAGCATTCATGTCCTTTTTTGTCAAGATAGGTGTATTGGTTGCCGATACGTGCGGTGTAGAAGCCTTCGTTGTAGAACTGTATCTCGTTGTATTTGAAATCAGTCAGCTGTTTCATATTTTTGTCGAACATGGCGGCAAGCTCAGTTTCTGCATCAAAGGCAAAGAAGCGTCCTTCCATCATGTTTGTGATACCGATATACTTGCAAGGAAAAACTTCTTTGCCGTTGCGGTCGATGATACCGTATCGGTCGTAGTTCTTGATGACAGCGAACCCTTCGCTGAAGGTCATGGCAAAATCATATCGGGCAGGGATAACCATCTGATTATCTTTGTTTATATAGCCATACTTGACCGTTAAGCTGTCGACATCGACGTTGACTACAGCAAGGCCTTCGCTGAAGTCTGACTCTGTGCGGTATTGGAAGTCTATAACCTTATTTCCGGCAGTATCATAAAATCCCCAGAGATTGCCATTACGCACGCGTATCATACCTTCATTAGGTAGCGAGACTTCGTCATAGTGTGACGGTACCACTTCGCGTCCAGCGCGGTTTATGACACCACTCTTCATGTCGTCATTATAGACGATACAAAAGCCCTTAGTGAACTGACCCACATAACGATAGATAGGCTCTACGAAAACCGTACCGTCCTCGCGTTTGAACCCGAAATGTCCGTCGCGTTCGATAGTTTGAATGCCGTCGATAAAGACAAGCTCGCACCCGCATTCCTCGTCGTCTACAATTACGACGTTTTCCTTGTCATTTTGGGCTTGTGCTAAAAGAGTTATTGATGTCAATAGGCTGACGAAGAGAAGTCTAAAGGCTTTCATGTTTTTTGTTTGACTAAATAATTTCGGCTCCAGAGTTTATCCAACCGCTTTTGCCGTCGGCTATTTCAATCTGCCACCAATCGTCCTGGATGTCGTTTATGGTGAGTTTTGTGCCTTCATGCAACACAAATTTGTCAACCCCTTTGAAGTCGGGTGACCCTTTAACAACTACCAGCGGTTCGGTTATGATAGCTTCATTATCTTTAGACGCATTAATGGCAGAAATCGTTGCGCCTGCAGCAGAAAAAACAATCAAGACAACGAGTACCATATTGACTATCAAAGCCGTTTTGCGTGTCTTGTATTCTGTAGAGATAAGGAATACGCCTAAGGCAGCATATCCTAAAAGGAACAGCAAAGCTAAAATAATAAGCCAGCCTTTCAAGGTAAACATTTGTGACACCGACTGAGCCCATTCCCAGAGGAAGAGTTTTGGGAGCTCCTCGATATTGTCGGTAGTATGGCTGCGGGCAAGGGCGAGGTTGTCTTTGATAACCTTTTTGCCTGGTGCCAAACGTAGAGCACGCTCGTAGTTGAGGATTGAGTGGCCTATCTCGTCCAATCTGTAGTAGGCATTACCCATATTGTAACGAAGCTCCCAGCCGTCGAACCCATTGTCTACTATTGAGTTATAAAGTTCTACGGCATGCTGGTAGTCGCCACTGTCATAAGCTGCATTTGCTTGTTGGAACAATGCTGTCTGACTGTCGTTTCCGGCAAAAACGGGGAATACGATAGCCAAAACTGATATAAATGTCAATGTTTTAAATATCTTCATCATGAGTTCGTCTCTCTTTAGCCGTTAAACTATATCATTTAAACTTTACCTTAATCGCTGCGATGTTGGTGATTGTCTCCATCGCTTCGTTGTATATCTGATGTTTCTTGGTGCTGCTATCGCCTGGTGCAAAGCGTGCGAAATCAACATCCTTCAAGGTGTCGAGAATCTGTTGCTGCAAAGTCTCTTCGACATTCTTGTCGGCCATCTGCTGCCGTATGGTATCGGAGCTTAGAGAGGCCAAAGGAATATTGAATTTGTCGGCAATACCGCCCCAGAGTGCCTTGTAAATCTCTTCATAGAATTGCTCATCGTTGCCTCCGTTGAGATATTTCTCAGCATTGCGCAAACGCTTTTTTGCCAGCTTATTGGCACGTTGCAGACGCATGCTTGCCTCGTCGCCTGCAATTTCCTGTTGGCGGCGTGCATAAACCACAACACCAGCTGTTATCAAAGCGGGAATCAGCAATGCCAGCCAGAAGAGCAGCGGCACACGACCAGCATTATCAGCCGAATAAAGCTTGGCGTTCTTCATTATGTGATGAATGTCGCTGTTAAGCTCGGTGACGTCGCTCTTCGAGGTGGCGTTGCCAAGCGATTTGTTAACTTTGACATGCACCTTGTTGCATTGCTTTGTGACATATGCCCCCGTAGAGGGGTCGAAGTAAACGTAATCGAAGGCAGGCAGATCGTATTCGCCTTGAGTTTGTGGTGTGATTATCCATTCAAAAGTGCGACTGCCGCTAAGGCCGTTGTCACCTTTGTTTATATTGTCAATCACGCGTGGTTCATAAGCCTCCATACCTTTGGGGAAGTCAATATGAGGAGCTTCGAGCAGACTCAGGTTGCCTCGACCGCTGATGGTCACAGTGTAGGTGAAAGCCTCGTTGGCGTGAAGTTCTTTGAGATCACTCTTGGCACTTACGGAGAAATTGCCAACTCCGCCAGCAAATCCTTCAGGTGCTTCGGGAAGTGGCTTCACATTTACATTTATCGAGTTGCTTGTAAGCGACTTGACAACAGCTTGCTGCTGTGTGGGAGTGAAGAATGGGTCATCGATGAAAAAGTCAAGTATTGTTCCTGTGCGCTGGCGTTGAGCACGAGTTTGGATGATGGCGACAACGTCGGTTTTCAGAGGGGCGATATTCAATTTACCGCTCTCTTGTGGGTAGAGTGCGCCGCGACGTATTTCTGCCACCTGATATTGGCGTCCGTTGTAGGTCTCGGAGTACTGTTTCACCTGGGTCATATTCTCGCTCAAGTCCTCGCTCCAGAAGCCTTTGTTGCGGGGCAGCTTGTCGATCTGGAATTGTGTGAGAGGAACCTGAGTGTAGATCTTGTACACAATGATTGCCTCTTCTCCCTGATAGAGGTTGCTCTTGTTGATAGAGGCGCGAGCAAAGAGAGTGTTTCCGTCGATTGTTTTAGCTGGTTCTTGAGCTTGCTGTTGCTGCTGACGCTGATTGCCACGAGGCTGTCCCCATCCGCCTTGCTGGTTGTTGGCACTTTGTGGTGCCTCTTTCTCGATTTTGATACTGAAGGGACGGCTATTGACGCTTTTGCCATCTACTGTGCAGCTTGCTGCGCCCACGTTGGCAGTACCCTCTTTGTCAGCCACAACGACGATGGTGAATGTGTAGGAGACCGACTGCGACACCTGCCCGTTGATAATCGACATTGAGCTGCTGTAACCAGTACTTGGCCCACTCATAAGGTTCAGTCCTTTGAGCGAGGGCATCTTGAAATTGCTGGCACGTGCATTGACATCGAATGTAATCTGGAATGGCTGTCCGGCAGGTACCGAACTGCGGCAACGCACATTCATTACGGCATCTTGTGCATAGATGGCATTGAAAGCCATCATCAAGAAGGAAAAGATTAATATTTTACTTAGAAACTTCATATCAAAATACTCAATAGTCAACTGTTAATATAGTTCTATCACTCATCTGTCGTCAACAAACTACCAGTCTTTTTCAATTCTTGCAGGTTGACCATGACGACGCTCTTTTTCAGCCTCTTTCATGCGGACAGCTCTCATGGTTTGTTGCTCATTGTTTTTCATGGCATTGAGCATCTGCTCCGCCTCTCTACGGCTCTGTTCTTGCTTTTGGCGGTCCTGCTTGCCTTGCTGTCCCTGCTGGTTTTGCTGATTCTGGTTTTGCTGATCTTTGTTTTGCTGGTCTTGATTCTGATTCTGTTGGTTTTTGTCTTGATTCTGGTTCTGTTGGTCTTGGTTTTGTTGATCTTGGTTCTGATCTTGATTCTGCTGGTTCTGACCTCCGCCACCTTGTCCGTCTTGACTTTCGGGACGAAGCAACTTCTTGGCAAGCGACAAGTTGTGTTGTGCATCGGCATTGGTGGGGTTGAGACGCAGCGACGACTTGTACTCCGCTATGGCGTTTTTTAGGCTCATTGCATCGTAGCCACCCGTGTCGCGAACAGCTAGAGCTTTGCGGAGGTGGATGTTACCGGCATTATAGTGGGAGTTAGAGCGTTGCTCCTTTGTTGCATTAGGGTTCTCGCACACACGCTGGTAATAGCTCAAAGCAGTATCGTATTGCTGAAGTCCCGAATGGGCAATTGCCACATTGTATTGAGCTTTGGCGTACGAGCTGTCAGCTTTTAAAGCTTGGCGGAAACCCGAAACTGCTTCGCTGTAGTTTTTCTTCTTCAAAGAATGCACAGCTTTGCGTGTTGCTTTATGGCGTATCCTTGAATCCTTCCTAGGAGTCTTATATTTTGCTGTGGCTGTCTCTTTGAGGTACTGTTCGGCTGGAGACATCTGTTTGCCCTCGCCTGCTGCTTGTCGTTGAGCTTGTTGCTGCATCGGGGCATTGGGCATTGCGGCATTGGGCATCGGGGAGTTAGGCATTGGGGCGGCCTGTTGCGTGCTTGGTACACGCTGTGCTTGTGCAGATTGAGGTGCTCGTGGTGCTTTCTGCGCTTGTTGCGGCTGGGTTGTCTGCTGAGGTTTAGGCATCTGGGTCAATGCATCAACCTTTTGGGCATAAGCATCTATCCCACAAGTCAGCAAGGAGGCTATTATGATGATTGCTATGTGTTTATGCATGAGATTACCTTCTTATCATTTTATTGAAACTAATTTTGGCGTTGCGGCGTTCGAAAATAAACACCTCAAGAAGCAGGAAAAAAAGTCCTGCAGCCAAAGGATATTGATATTGTGATTTATATGAGGAGAATTGTGCTGTCCCGAACTTTTGGCTTTCGAGAGTGGAAATCTTCTTGACGATATCGTCGACAGCAGCATTGCCGTTGCCAGCATGAACATAGATGCCATTGCCTGCTTTTGCAATATCTTTGAGCATCTCTTCGTTGAGGTGGGTCGTCACGATGTTGCCTTCGTTGTCTTTGCGCCAGTCAACCACTTTGCCTCGTCTGTCAACGATAGGAATCTGACCTCCAGCCGTTGAACCTATGCCGATGCAGCAAACCATAATGCCTTGATCTGCGGCATGTTTTGCAGCTTCCACAGCATCATCCTCGTGATTCTCACCATCGCTGATGACCAATATGGCGCGACTCTTGTTGGGTTCCCATTCAGGTTGGTCAGCATCGCCATCGGCACCATAACCTAGTGTAGCCATACCTTTCTCGATAGCATCGCCTATAGCGGTACCTTGTTCGCTAATCAGGTCGGTATTGACCTGTTCGAGGAACATCTTGGTGGCGCTGTAGTCGTTGGTGAGAGGCATCTGGATGAATGAGCGTCCAGCGAAGACAACCAGCGAGACACGGTCACCGCCCAAGCGGTTCATCAAGTTGAGCACCACCTGTCGGCCACGTGCCATACGGCTGGGCTTCATGTCTTGAGCCATCATGCTGTTCGACACGTCGATGCAGACAGCCATATCGATACCTTTCTCTTCGCCTTCGGCAATGGTGCTGCCCATCTGGGGATTGGCAAGAGCCACGATAAGGAAACCAACAGCAAGGCTGAGGAGTGTGAGTTTGATGGCGGGACGACGATGCGACGCCAAAGGCTGGAGTCGCGGCAGAAGGCCGGTGCTGGCGAATTTCTCCAGTTGTTTCTTCTTATAGCGTTGCTTGGCAATGAATATCACCACCATGAGTGGTATTATCACAAGCAACCAAAGTAGTTTTATATGTTCGAAGTGCATGGATGAAGTTTAATGGTTGGTTCTTTATAATAAAGATTTTATCAGTAGTTCGGCACCAAGAGCTATCAAGGCGAGGAGCAGAAATATCTTGAATTCCTCTTTTGTCTGGTGGTATTGAGTTACATCGATGCGAGTTTTCTCAATCTCGTCGATTTGAGAAAAGATGTTGTCGAGCGAGTTCTTGTCGGTAGCTCGATAATAGTGTCCACCATCGGTAGCTTCGGCCATGTGTGTCAACAAAGTCTCGTCGAGGTCGGCACGAGCATGGAACGGACGTCCATATTCGTCGTGATAGAGCACATCGCCACGACTGCCGACACCGATGGTATAAAGCCTTATGCCATATTCGGCTGCAAGTTCGGCAGCCGTTTCGGGGTCGATGGAGCCTCTGTTGTTCACACCGTCGGTAAGCAGGATAATGACTTTGCTAACAGCTTCACTCTCCTTGATGCGGTTGATAGCCGTTGCCAAGCCGTCACCGATGGCTGTGCCGTCTTCCAACAAACCGATACGCATGGCGGAAAGCTGGCTGTTGAGCACGTTATGGTCAATTGTCAATGGCGTCTGAGTGAAAGCCTCGCCTGCAAATTCAACGAGTGCTATACGGTCGTTCTTGCGACCTTCTATAAATTTGAGTGCCACATCTTTGGCAGCTTCCAATCGGTTGGGGCGGAAGTCCTCGCCCTTCATGCTGCCCGACACATCCATTGTAAGCACAATGTCGATTCCTTCAATCTCCATCTCCTCGCGACTCAGCTTGCTTTGCGGACGTGCAAGGGCGACAATAAGCAGAGTGACAGCCAGGCATCTAAGCACGAAACGGGTGTGGAAAAGCAGATGTCTGAAAGTCCTTCCTCCTTCACCGAACATCTCGCTTGACGGTATATGTACGGGAGCTTTTATCTGCTTGTTTCTCATTATGTACCATACCACCATAAGCGGCACGATAGCGAGCAGCAGCAAGAGCCAGGGATGAGCAAATGTTATGTTATGGAACATTTTCTTATAGTTACTTTACTAGTTAAGGGTCTAATCGTTTACTACTCACTTCTTCTCGTCAACTGTGGGATTGTTGAGTGAATGAGTTTCAGCCACTTTTCTGACGAAGTTCACGGCGTTTTGCATAGCCATGTCGTGTTCGTGTGTTGCCGGCTCTGATTTGGCGAATTTCACCATATCTGCCTGATTCAGCAACTGGCGCAACAGGCTCTCGCTTTCCTCACTCCAGTCGCTTATGCCGTGGAAAGCCCTCAGCGTCTGTCGTGTGGTCATCTCTGCAGCCGAAATGCCATACATGTTGCGCAGGAAGCGGCGCACGATGTCGGTCATGTCGGTATAGTACTTCTTGATGCGTCCTTTCTGCCACAATTCCTTGCGTCTCAGGGCCTCAAGTTCGTTGAGAGCCTTCTTGTCGGCAGGTACTGGTTTGGCTTTGGGAAGGAACGGGATTGGTTCATGGTGTTTCTTGCTTCTGATAATGATTATAATAATCAAAACAACACAAGCAACACCCAACACAACAAGAACCCAACGCAATATATCCCATGCAGTTAGCTTTTCTTTCTGATAGGTTGCATCGGCACGTACTTCACATTTCGTTGTGTCGGCCGTTGAGGCATATACAGCTTCCATGAAAAGGCTGTCCTCAGGAGCAAGCACCATAGTGGTGCCGTTCTCTTCGGTCATCAGCAGCACGCCTGGAACTGCATATCTGCCTGAGTCAAAGATGGTCAGCGTCACCACCTGCTCAATGCTCTCCACTATTCCGTCTTTCGTCTTGGTAGTGTCGAAATGGGATGTGAGAGCTTCGATGGCGCCATTGGTCATCATGTCATAAGTGGGAAAAGCAACTGGGGGCATATGCTTGTTGCTCTGCAGATTAGTAGCCTTGATGTGCAGTTGGCGCTGTTGGCCGATAACCATCGTGCCGGTGTCGATTGTAGCCGTAAGGGCCACTTTCTCGCTCCTCGATGGCATACGGATAATGCTATCTTGCGTTTCCTGGCACCAACCGATGCCCATAACCATCAGCAACAGGCCTAATATTATTTGTTTCTGTTTCATTTAGTAACTCCTCATCTTGAAAAGACCAATCAGGGGCTTGACGAAGTCACTGCCAGTAGTCATCGTAACATTGTCAATGCCATACTTTTGCAGCATGTTGTCAGCTTGGTCTTTATAATGTTGGTAGTGTTCTTTGTAGGCTTTCTGCACGTTGGCCGACGAGGTGTCAATCCATCGCACTTCGCCCGTTTCCATATCCTCGAAGGGCATCAGTCCTATGCGCGGCAGTTCCTTCTCTCTAGGGTCTTCGATGCGAAGCACAGCGAGGTCGTGCTTGCCAGCGGCAATCTTGAGAGCGTTCTCATAGCCCTCATCATAAAGGTCGCTGAGCAGAAAAGCTGTCGAGCGTTTCTTCGTCACATTTGTGAAGTAACGGAGTGCTTCGGCAATATTGGTTCCATGTCCTGTAGGTTGGAAACCAATCAGTTCGCGAATGATTCGCAGAATATGGCTGCTACCTTTCTTGGGTGGAATAAACTTCTCGATGTGGTCGCTGAACATCACCACGCCAACCTTGTCGTTGTTGTGTATTGCCGAGAAAGCAAGCGTTGCTGCAATCTCAGCAACCAGCTCCGATTTGTATTGGCTTGTAGTGCCAAAGAGGTTAGAGCCGCTGACATCGATGAGCAGCATAACAGTAAGTTCGCGTTCCTCCTCGAACACCTTGACATAGGGATGGTTAAGTCGCGCCGTGACGTTCCAGTCGATGTTCCTCACATCGTCGCCATATTGGTACTCACGCACTTCGCTGAACGCCATACCGCGTCCCTTGAAGGCGCTATGGTATTCGCCCGAGAACATCTGCTGCGAAAGTCCTCTGGCACGAATCTCAATCCGCCGCACCTGCTTTATTATATCGTTCTCTTGCAAAGTGAAGTTATTTTAATTGTCAACGTTAAACTTAAAACTCTGAATTTAAATTTTAACTATAAACTAATTACGGAACATCTACTCTATTAAGTATCTCGTTCACAATCTCTTCGCTCTTCACATTCTCGGCTTCGGCCTCATAAGTCAAGCCGATACGGTGTCTAAGCACATCCATAGCGATGGCTCTCACGTCTTCGGGAATCACATATCCTCTTCTCTTCATGAAAGCGTAGCTCTTCGAAGCTTGAGCCAAGCTTATCGAACCACGAGGCGAAGCACCGTAGCTGATCATGTCTTTCAGCTTCTCAAGACCGTACTGTTCTGGATAGCGGGTAGCGAACACAATATCAGTGATATAATTCTCGATTTTCTCATCCATATAGACCTCTTTCACCAGATTTCTTGCCTTGATGATTGCAGAAGGTTCCATCATCGCCGTCTGGCGGTTAAAGCCTTCACCAAGACTCTGATGCAAGATTTGGCGTTCCTCGTCCTTCTCGGGATAGCTGATGACCACCTTGAGCATGAAACGGTCGACCTGAGCTTCGGGCAAGGGATAGGTTCCCTCCTGCTCTATCGGGTTCTGTGTTGCCATGACCAGGAAAGGTTCCTCCAGCTTGAAGGTGTTCTCGCCAATGGTCACCTGTCTCTCTTGCATGGCCTCGAGCAAAGCACTCTGAACTTTCGCAGGAGCACGGTTGATCTCATCAGCAAGGATGAAGTTGGAGAAAATAGGTCCTTTCTTGACTTGGAACGACTCGTTCTTCTGGCTATAAATCATGGTACCGATAAGGTCAGCGGGCAGCAGGTCGGGGGTGAACTGGATGCGGCTGAATTTGGCATTTATGGCTTTTGCCAAAGTGGTGATAGTAAGTGTCTTTGCCAAACCGGGGACACCTTCCAACAGCACATGGCCATTAGAGAGAAGGCCAATCATAAGGCTTTCGACCATGTGTTTCTGTCCGATGATGTTTTTGCGGATTTCCATCATCAGGGCATCCACAAACGCACTCTCCTGTTCGATGCGTGCATTAAGCTCTTGGATGTTTACTGTTTCGTTCATTTTTTAACAGATTTTTTACGTAACAATGTAAAACTTTATATGCTATTTTTTATTTTTTCGGTGATGAAATTTTTTCGGTTTTCATTCGGTTCGGAACCCCAAAAAAGGGTCAGAGGAAAGTTAGACTTAAGTTAGAGTTAAGTTAGAGTTAGGTTAGAGTCAATCGTATCACATTTTTGTCCCTTCGGAACCCAATTTCCGTTTTTCATTTGCCCCTAACAAACGACATCCCCCTACAAAATATTGTTGCCTTTAACTTTTTTTTAATTTTTTCTTGCAATTATTGCTCGTATTCAAAAAAAAAAGTATATCTTTGCATGTTAATATTTCATGCTGAATTTAAAAATCTAATTAATTATTAATATCTTATGAAACGAAAAACGTTACTAATCGGCTTAATTGTCGCTGCTTTTGTGGGTGGAACGCACTTTGCATCAGCCCAACCAAAGGCAAACTACCAAAACAACCTTATCGAAATTGGGCCTGACAACGTCGCTGGTCGTGTCCGCGCAATCGTTGTCGACGAGGCTGACGTAGAACATGCAACTCTGTTCGCAGGCGGAGTAGCAGGTGGTCTTTTCAAGAAAATCGGTAACGAACCTTGGCAGTATGTACCATTTGTCAATTCCAACTACCAGCAGATCACTCTTCCTATCTCCTGCATGGCTCAGATGCCGAACAACGACTTGGTTATCGGTACTGGTGAAGGTTTCGTGAAAAATCACGGCCGTAACACCGAACGTATGGCTCCCAAAGGACAAGGTCTCTACATCTTCAACAGAGGAAGCAACACGTTCACCCTCGTTCCCTCGACCGACCCCGCCACCCATCCTGAGTGGACTTACATAAACCGCATCGCCGTCTACGAGCGCAATGCCACTTTCGTTTATGTAGCCACTTCTGAGGGTCTGTATCGTTGGAAATTCACCGGCAATCCCAATTGGAACGATGCCCCGAAGCTCATTCAGGCCGGCAACTTCCAGGATGTCATAGTAATCTCTTCCGACAATATCGTTTATGCCACCGCTCCTGGCAAGGTATACCGCATCGGTAATGCCACCGCTGACAACCCCACCGCAGTCGATGTCACCAATAGCCTTTCTTCTTTTGCAAGTGCTAGCCGCATAGAAATGGCTTACCGTACCGACCACAAAGCTGGTACCACCTATCTCTATGCTGTCGTGGCCGACTCAAACGGCCTGACCGATGGTATCTACCTCACCACCAACCAGCAGAACTGGATTCGCCTCGCAACCGAGAGCGTCACTCCTTTCAACAGCGCCAACCCCGGTTACCTCAATGCCGCTATTGCCGTTGACCCGCTCAACTGCAAGAACATCTTCGTGGGTGGTGCCTCCCTCTGGAACGGCGAAGGTTTCGTAGCCAACTCACACTACCAGTGGACAAGACAGTCCTACTCCGAGAAGGAGCTCAACCAGGGCAACTATATGGCCGCTGTCCTTTCCAACCCCATCTTCATCCATTCCGGTATCCACCAGATTGTCCCCACATGGACCATCGAGAATGGTGATACCGCTTGGGTATACTACTACGCTACCGATGGTGGTGTCTTCAAAGGCGTATGCCAGAAATTAGGTACCACCAACTATTGGACCTTCACCGCAATCAACAAGGGCCTCAACAATGTCCAGTTCAACCATATCTCTGTTTCGCCCGACGGTTCTATCATCGGTGGTGCTGTCGACAACAGCTGCCCCTTCATCCAGTCACGTAATGACCATAACGGCAGCGTGCCCACCAACTCATGGTATGACAACGACGAGAACTCTGTAATCAACCATATTGGCAACATCATCTGGACCGGTTCTGGTGCCGATGTGGCAAGCTCCATGTTCCAGCAGCTGAAACCTTTCTCACGCCGCACCCTCTTTGTCTCTTCGGACCCCGGCAAGTTCACCATCTCCGATAGCCGTGGCACCTATGGCGTTTCGAGCTATGCCCGTGCATGCGCTGACTATGCCGACTATACCAACACCCAGACTTGGACCTTTGCAGAGGCTTTCATCGCCAACAGCAACTACAACTCCAACCCCATCCCCAAGATGGACCTCTGGGAGACCAAAAGCAACACCATCTGGGATGACAGCGTCGATTTCATTATCGACACCGCCCTCACCTATATCCACAATGGTCAAGAGACACAGCTCCACGGCAACACCAGATTTGTTGCTGGCGACAGCATCCTCGTAGCTTCGAAACCCAACTTCAACTACCCATTCTATTACAAGTTCACCAAACCCTACCAGATTGATACCACTATTAATTATTATGACCCTATATATAATAAGGATACCTTCCGCGTTGAATACCGCTTAAATATGAAGGTCAAGAACCCCGTGGTTAGCCGTATGATTATTACCGGTAGAGATGGTAACGATAACGACTGTGTATTCTTCACCCTCACACCCAACTATTTCCGCAACGTTTGGAGTAGCCTCGAAAGCGGTAGCCCCACCGCAATGCAGTGGGCACAGATTTATCAGGGCGATCCTGGCAACACTGTGAACGACATCAAGTTCAGCCGCGATGGTAAGAGCATCTTTGTGGCCGTTTCCGAAAATGCTACTGGCAACAACTACATCATGCGCCTCTACAACTTCAACACCATCAATGCTAACGACCCCATCACTATGAGAACTCGTCTCAGATATGTGAGAACCATCGATACCACTGGCGTACGCGTTATCAGAACCGATACCATCTTTGCTGCCAACGGCGACTTCTTCAAACGTCACATCTCCTCCATCTCCGTCGATCCTCGCGAAGGTCAGGACAACCTCCTTATCACTTTCGACGACTATGGTTCGACTGAATCCAACTTGGCTCTTGTCAAGAACGCCACCAACGCAAATACCCGCACTACTGTCAACCTCAACGTCACCAACAGCAATAACGGTATGACCACCGCTGACCCTGTCCACTCTGGCATCATCGCTATAGACAAGAGCAACAATCCCGTTCTCTATGTCGGTACTGAAAAGGGTGTCTTCACCAGCACCTCTCTCACCAGCCCCTCATGGCAGAATTTCGGTGACTTCATCGGTGTTCCTGTCACCTCCATCGTTCAGCAGACCCAGAGTCTGCCTCGCGAGAGCTACATCGCTCGTGAAGGTGTCAACAAAGTCCAGTATCTCTTCGCCAAGACCAAATATCCTCGCGCAATCTACTTCGGTACCTACGGCCGCGGTGTCTTCATGGATACCACCTATGTCACCGACCATGTTAACGAGGTTTCCGATCCTGAAGATTGGGCAGGCATCACCAACGTCGACAATGGCGAAAACCACATGAACATCTACCCCAACCCTGCTAAGGATCACGCCACCATCGACCTCGGCATTGTCAATTCTGGCAACGCAGTCATCAAGATTTACGATGTCTCTGGCAAGCTGGTCTTCAGCGAGAACCTCGGCTACCTCAATGAGGGTATCCACCAGTACAACGTCAACTGCAGCAAGTTCAATCGCGGCATGTATCTTGTGAATATCAACATTGGCAAGGAGTCAGCCACCTCGAAACTTATCGTTCGATAATAATAATTAAATAGATGAAGAGGTACTGACTTCGCATCGGTACCTCTTTTTTATTGTAGCGTTTTGATAATTGAGCTAAATGTTACTATAAATAATATGTATTCATTAATATTAATATGACAATAAATCATAATCTAGTTGAAGAGCTCAAGTGGCGCGGCATGATACACGACATGATGCCGGGTACAGAAGAACAGCTCAACAAGGAAGTTACTACAGCATACGTGGGCATCGACCCCACAGCCGACTCTCTCCATATTGGCCACCTCGTTTCCATCATGCTCCTCAAACATCTACAGATGGCCGGACACAAGCCTCTCGCCGTCGTCGGTGGTGCTACTGGCATGATTGGCGACCCCTCATTCAAGGCTGCCGAGCGCAAGCTGCTGACTCCCGAGGAAATCCAGCACAACGTCTCCTGCATCCGCCATCAGCTCGAACGTTTTCTCGATTTTGACAATCCTGTAAACGGAGCCGAGATCCTTAACAACTACGACTGGATGAAGGATTATCTCTTCCTCGATTTCATCCGTGATGTTGGCAAGCATATCACCGTCAACTATATGATGACCAAGGACTCCGTCAAGAAACGCATGGAGACAGGCATCTCTTTCACCGAGTTCAGCTATCAGCTCCTTCAGGGCTACGACTTCCTCACCCTCTATCGCACCAAAGGGTGTCGCCTCCAGATGGGTGGCAGCGACCAATGGGGCAACATTACTACCGGCACCGAGCTTATCCGTCGTATGGAGGGAGGTGAGGCTTTTGCTCTCACATGCCCTCTCATCACCAAGGCCGATGGCACCAAGTTCGGAAAGACAGAAGGCGGCAATGTATGGCTTGACCCTGCCAAGACATCCCCCTATAAGTTCTACCAGTTCTGGCTCAACTGCTCCGATGTTGACACCGCACGCTACATCCGCATCTTCACCCTCTTCTCCAAAGATGAGATTGAAGAGCTTGAGCGCCAGCATGCCGAAGCTCCGGAACGTCGCATCCTTCAGAAGGCTCTCGCCAAGGATATCACTATCCGCGTCCATGGTCAGGCAGCATACGATACAGCCATAGCTGCCAGCGAGCTACTTTTTGGCAAAGCCACCACTGAGCAGCTCAATTCTCTCGACCGCGACACCTTGCTGAGCGTCTTCGAAGGTGTTCCGCAGTTCAACGTCACCAGAGCAGCAATAGATGCCAATCCAACACTCATCGACCTTGCCGCTGAAGTGGGAATGTTTGCCAGCAAGGGCGAGATTCGCCGTGAGCTCAAACAGAACTCCATCATGGTCAACAAGCAAAAAGTAGGTGAGGATTGCCGCCTCTCAGCCAACGACATACTCAGCTGCGGCTGCATACTTGTCCAGAAAGGCAAAAAGAACTATTACCTTATCAACGTGGAATAACACACTAATTGATATCAACGTAGTATTTCATCAAATTTACAATAATCTCCATTTTCAACACATTTTTTGAATGCTGATTATGTAATGAGACGGGGTTCGCAACATAGAAAAGCGAACCCCGTTTCATTGTATATCAAGACAATAACAAATGTGTTGATATCTGTTGTTTTTTTATTTTTGTTATTCGAAAAAAAGTTTGTATTTTTGCATTTTGTTTCGTGTAGAAATTGCATATTTACAGCCACTTAGTTTAACTTTTGTTAAGAAATCCTTTTATTAACTAATCAAATATTAATCAAACCATGAAAAAGTTTTTACGGACTTTGATGCTTGCGGCTGCCATGCTGCTGCCGTTCGCATCGCAAGCGCAGAACACTTTGACAGTGGCCGATGGCACAAACACCAACTCGTATGTGCCTGTTTATGGCGTATATGTCGATGACTTCGTGCGCTGCCAAACAATCTATCCTGCCAGCGAGATTGCTTCTAGCGCTCTCGCTTACGACATGACAGGAGGAACAATCACCGGTTTGACCTATTATCTGAGCACGCCCGCCACAGCTTCGTGGGGCGCTGCTTCTTTTGTGGTCAAAATGATGGAAGTTACCTCCACAACATTGTCCAGTTTTGTGGACATGACCAATGCAACAACTGTATATACCGGTTCATTGGATGCCACTCAGTCGACAATGGAGATCACTTTCTCTACACCCTATGTCTATCAGGGTGGTAACCTTCTGATTGAAATCTACAACACTCTTGAAGGTACTTACAAAAGTGCCTCGTTCTATGGAGTGAACACCACGGGTGCCAGCTGGCAAGGCAACAATGGTACCAGTGTAGATAACATTACGGGAGCTACTCGTGCATTCATTCCCAAAACCACCTTCACATTCACTGGTGGTACTGAAATTACGTGCCGTCCCGTTACTAACTTGCATGTTGATGATTTACAAACAACACCAAGCAGCTTAACTCTGTCTTGGACAGACAACCTCAATACTTCCGCCACCTATAGCGTTTATGCTGTAGATGCAACTGGCAGCACTCTTGTTCAGTCCAACATCACTAACACAACCTATACTGTTACTGGCCTTAACGCTAATACTGAATACACTTTTGGCGTTGTTGCAAATTGCTCCGCAACTGAAGAAGCAACAATGCAAACCACATCTGGTCGTACTTCTTGTGCTACCGAGAGTCTGCCCTTCACCGAGGACTTCTCCGTCTCTCTCTCCAACAATCCTTGCTGGCGTGGTGCCAGTGTCCTTTATACTGATGGTGTGACCCCGACTCTTGGCAGCATATCCGGTTGGAGTTATCAGAGCAGTGTCAACAATGGTCTTCCTGCTGGACACTACCGCGTGAATATCTTCGGTACAACCTGCAAATACTGGCTCATTACTCCTTCAATAGATTTCACCACGGCTACCAACCCCTTGCTGACATTTGATGCTGCTTTCACCGTATACACTTCCACCAGCTCGAATCCCGCCAATACCACGAATATTGCGGATGACAAGTTTATGATCCTTGCTTCCACCGACGATGGAACCACTTGGACTACCGCTTCTATCATGGATCTCACCCAGCTTGCAAGCAGTAGCTATTTGACTCAGTATGTTGATTTGAGCGCCTTTGCAGGTGAAACAGTCCGCATCGCTTTCTATGCCGAATCTACTGTTAGCGGTGGCGACAACAATCTGCATATCGACAATATCTCTATAGACGAGAGCACCGGCGATATTTGCTATGCTCCCACCAGCCTGGCTGTCAGCAATATCACAGAGACTGGCGCCACCCTGACTTGGGATGGCACGGCCAACAGCTATAATGTCTATGCCATCACTGCTACCGACACCACCTTTGTCCAGAATGTCACCAACACCACCTTTACCATTTCTGGTCTTAATGCCATGAGCAATTACACCTATGGTGTTGAGTCTGTTTGTGGCAGCAACGAGAGCCAGATGGTTGTCGTTTCCTTCAACACTCCTTGTACTGCTGTTGATTTGCCCTACACCGAGACTTTCGAGGCTACCAGCGGTTCCATCGCTTGCTGGACTACTGACGGCCCAGGCAACTGGACTGTTGGTACTGGCGACAACAGCTCCACTACTGGCGCTTTTGAAGGCTTCCTCAACGCGAAAATCACTCACGGCTCCACTGGTGATGCTACCAAGCTAATCTCTCCTGTTCTTGACAATGTTACTGACGGTCTCAAGCTCGACTTCGCTTACGTCATGCGTGCTTGGAGTAGCGATATCGACGAACTCCATGTGTATAGCCGTGCCGATGCTGACAGCGCTTGGCAGCAGGTTGCTGCTTACACCGATGCAGCTGCTACTTGGACTGTTGCTAATGTTATTATCCCCGGTACTGTTTATCAGGTTGCCTTCGAGTTTGTCGACGGCTACGGCTACGGCCTTGGTATCGACAGCGTTGTCTTCTCCGAAATGGCTGGCGATTACTGCTATGCAGTCTCCAACCTTACCGCAGGCAATGCTACTGCCAACAGCATTGACCTCTCCTGGTTGGATGCTAACAACAGCGGAGCTTCCTACACCGTCTACAACATGGCCGACACCTCTGTCGTCGCTTCCAACGTCTCTGGTAATAACTACACTGTCAGCGGCCTCAATGCTTCTACCGCCTACACTTTTGGCGTTGTCGCTAACTGCTCCGCAACTTCTGCTTCTGATATCGTAACCGTTTCCGCCGCTACCGGCTGTGTCGGCGGCTCCTGCAACATCTATGTCTATGCTCAGGATTCATACGGCGATGGCTGGAATGGCGCTACTATCAACTTCCTCCAGAACGGTGTCAATGTAGATTCCTACAGCATGGCTGGCCAGGGTGTCTCTAACACTGTTATCTACGACACCGCCGCTGTCAGCGTCTGCGCTGGTGCTCCTATTAGCCTCAACTGGACTTCCGGTTCCTGGGATTCTGAAATCACTGTTGAGATTGCCAACAGCTTTGGCGATGTTCTCTTCACTGCCTCTGGTAGCGATTTGACTGGCGAATTTTTAGTACTCGACAGCTGCAGCGCTGTTGCCACTGTCGACACTACCACTGGTGATGTCACCATCACCTTCGCTGTCAACGATGCCACCATGGGTACCACTAACCCTGCTCCTGGCACCTACACATATACCGTGGGTGAGGCATTCACCTTATCCGTTATTCCTAACGCCGGCTATCGTATAGTCGATCTTACAGCTGATTTGGCTGGCACAACCTACCATCTTGGTAATATATCCTCTTACACCGACAGTGCTTATGCCGAGTACGATAGCATTATCTTTACAGCCATATTTGCCGAAGACTGCCCCGATTCTGTAGCAATTCCTTACGTCGAAACATTTGATAATGGTACTGGCTGCTGGACCACAGCAAATACTCATGTCAATACTGGTGTAATTAACAACACTGGCTACCAATACAGTGGAAGTGGTGTTTTTGTTTTCAACTACAACACTAATCCTCCTCAGTACTTCATCACTCCTCGTCTTGCTGGCACAGGCAATGGCGTGAAGGTCGAATTCTACTATAAAGTGATGATGCCTTCTTATCCCGAGTCATTCCAGATTGGCTATTCCACTACCACAAACGACACTTCTGCTTTCGTATGGGGTGTTGAGCAGACCAACCTCTCCAATACCACCTACGCTCATTATTCAGAGGTTATCAGTGTTCCTGGTGTCAAGTATGTCTCTCTCCGTTACACGGCTAATGACATGTACTACCTCTTTGTTGACGACTTCTCCGTCAGCGAAGCACCCAACTGCCTCCCCGTTACCAACCTGACACTTACTGCTTCTACAACCAATAGCGTAACCCTCAGCTGGACCGATGCAGGCAACACTGGTGCCACTTACACTATCTACGACATGAATGACACCTCTGTCGTTGCAACTGGTATCACCACCACAAGTTACACTGTTGCCAACCTGGCAACCGCTACCAACTACACCTTCGGTGTTGCTGCCAACTGCTCTGCTACTGAGACTTCCAACATTATTACAATTAACGTTGGCACCGAGTGCGATATCATCAGCACATTCCCCTACACTCAGAACTTCAATGCTGCTCCTAGTTGCTGGACTATGATTGATGCCGATGGCGACGGTTATTGCTGGCAACTCATCACTGGTGGTATCCATTCCGCTTCTTACGATAATAACGATGGAGTTCTCACTCCCGACAACTGGCTCATCACTCCTCACTTCCAGCTGGCCGCCAATACCAACTATGAGGTGACCTGGAATGCAGATCCTCAGGATGCCAGCTGGCCCGCTGAGCACTATGGTCTCTATGTTTCTACCACAAGCAACACCGATACCAATGCCTTCACCCTCGTTCAGGAATGGACTCTCACCTCTGCAGGTCACGTTCCCGTGGTCAACCTCAGCAGCTATGCAGGTCAGAACATCTATCTTGCTTTCCGTCACTGGAACTGCACCAATATGTTCCGCATTGCCATCGACAACTTCGAACTCCGTGAGGCTGCTGGTGCCAACCAGATTACCGTCACTCTTACCCAGAACAACCCGATGTACGGTAGCGTCTCCGGTAGTGGTGTCTACACCATTGGCGACAATGTCACTGTTTCCGCTACTCCTGCCGAAGACTATCAGTTCTCACGTTGGATGGATGCTGCCGGCTCTGTCGTAAGCACTGCCAACCCATACACCTTCGTGGCTGCTACCGATATCACACTCCAGGCTATTTTCATTAGCACCTCAGCCGAAACTCTCACCATCACTGCTGATGTCAACGACAGCACCATGGGTTATACCACTGGTAGCGGTGACTATACTGTTGGTGATGCCGCTGTTTTGACTGCCTATGCTTACAATGGCTATAATTTCGTCAACTGGACATCTAACGGCATTGACCTTGGCTCCGCTAACCCCTTGACGATAACCGTCACCAACAACAGTGCCATGTATCCCATCATTGCCAACTTCGAGCCCAACACAGCTCAGAGATACCTCACCCTCACCACCGCTGTCAATGATCCTGCAATGGGTACCATGGCTCCTGCTCCTGGCACTTATCAGCTGAGTGTTGGCGACACTGTCGACTTTATAGCTTTCCCCAATGAGGGTTACCGCTATGCAAGTGCTAACGTCACTGTCTCCATGATGGGTATACCTCTGTATGATACAACCGTCACCTTCAGCCTCGACTATTTGAATATGGTAGTAGAACCTGAAATGATTGGCACAGAGATTACTGTCACCGTCAACTTCGAAGAGGGTGATCCTATCGTGAATGAGTACTTGACACTTGTCACTGCCGTCAACGATCCCAATATGGGTACAATCACTCCTGCTCCTGGCACATACCAATATGCTCTTGGCGAGACTATCAATTTCTCTGCTACTCCTAATGATGGCTACCACTTAGATAATGCTCATGTTACCGCCTCTTATATGGGTATGCCAGTGGCCGACACAGTCTTCACTGATATCACAGATCTTAACATGACAGTTACTGAAATGATGATTGGCTTTACAATCAACGTTACTGTCAACTTTGCAAGAAATAATGCTATCAATGTCGCTGGTGATCTCAACAACATCAATATCTATCCTAACCCGACTTACGGTATTGTCAACATCGATGCCGAGGATGTCGTGAAGGTTGATGTTATGGATCTCAATGGCCGTAAGGTTGCCACCTTCGAGAATAGTAACTCCTTCGATCTCTCCAACCTCTCTGCAGGCACCTACATGCTCCGCATAGAGACTGCCAACGGCACCGCCGTCAAGAGAATCGTCAAGAAGTAACGACATCTCAATGGTAATGCTGTGCCAAGCACAGCTCTGCCAACAGAAAGCAGGGTTTCCGAAATCCGGAAACCCTGCTTTTTTTAACCCAAATCGGTCGTTAGGATTTATGTCAGATTAGTATTTGTTTCGAGCAGATTGGCTGCATCGCTGGCGAAGGCGTAGCGGTGCTACGTCAAGACAGGGATGTGGACAAGATGCCGAAAAAAATGCTGATATGGCATGAACAGACAAAATGACTCATAAAAATAACTATTGTCGTTCTAATGACCGATTTGGGTTTAATTGTCTGTTTATAAGTAAGAAAATCCAATCAACCTAAAACCTTCAACAATAAACCTTACTAAATAGTTATCAACTCATTTTTTTTTCTTAATTTTGCAAAAAATTATTAAACAAAACTATATGACACAAACTGGTATTAAAACATTGAGAGACAGCGCAGGAATGCGCTGGACAGCTCTGCTGCTTTTGGCTCTTGCCATGTTCTGCAGCTATGTATTTATGGACATTTTGTCGCCTATCAAGGACCTGATGCAGGAAACTCGTGGATGGGACAGCGCCTCTTTCGGCCGCATGCAGGGTGCTGAGGTGTTCCTCAACGTCTATGTCTTCTTCCTCATCTTCGCAGGTATCATCCTCGACAAGATGGGTGTCCGCTTCACTGCTGTGCTTTCGGGCGCCGTGATGCTCATTGGTGGTATCATCAAGTTCTATGCCTGCAGCGAATCATTCATCGGCACCAGCCTTGAGACTTGGTTCACCAACCATCTCAACTGGAACGGCGAACTACCAATTATCGGTGCTATCCTGCCCTTCTGCGACGGCATGCCCGCATCTGCCAAACTTGCCGCTTGCGGCTTCATGCTATTCGGATGCGGCTGCGAGATGGCCGGCATCACTGTAAGCCGTGGTATTGTCAAGTGGTTCAAGGGTCGTGAGACTGCCCTCGCCATGGGTTCAGAGATGGCTCTTGCACGCCTCGGTGTTGCAACATGTATGATTTTCAGCCCTTATTTCGCAAAGCTCGGTGGTGAAATCCATGTCGACAATGCTGTGAAATTTGGTGTCGTGCTGCTCTGCATAGCACTTATGATGTTCATCACGTATTTCTTTATGGACAAGAAACTCGACGCTCAGACCGGTGAGGCCGAAGAGAAAGATGATCCCTTCAAACTCAGCGACCTTGGCAAAATTTTCACCAGCCTTGGATTCTGGCTCGTCGCCCTTCTCTGTGTGCTTTATTACAGCGCTATCTTCCCCTTCCAGAAATATGCTGTCAACATGCTTCAGTGCAACCTCACCCTCAATCCTGCTGCCGATGGCACTTTCTGGGCAAGCCAGTCGGTGACCATTGTCCAATACATCATCATGCTGGTTGTCGCCATCTGCTCCTTTGCAAGCAACTTCTCCAAGAATAAAGGCATGAAGTATGGCCTTATGGGTCTTGCTGTCGTCGCTCTTGTAGTCTATTGCTATATGGGTTACATGCGTGGTACTGCAGAAACCATCTTCGCTGTCTTCCCGCTGCTCGCAGTTGCCATCACCCCAATTCTGGGCAACTATGTTGACCATAAAGGTAAAGCCGCTTCCATGCTGATGCTTGGTTCCATCCTGCTTGTCATCTGCCACCTCACTTTCGCCTTCATCCTGCCTGCATTCAAGGGCAATGCTGTTGGAGGTACCGTTGTGGCCTATGTCACTATCCTCGTTCTTGGAGCCTCATTCTCACTGGTTCCTGCCGCCCTTTGGCCTTCTGTGCCTAAGCTGGTCGACGAGAAGATTATCGGTTCTGCATACGCAGCCATTTTCTGGATTCAGAATATCGGTCTCGGTCTTTTCCCGGCACTCATTGGTATCGTCCTTAACAAGACCAATGCTGAAGGCACCGCTGCACACGAGCTCAACTACACCTGGGCACTTGTAATGCTTGCAGCCCTTGGTATTGCAGCCCTCCTTATCTCCGTCTATCTCCGTGCGGTCGACAAGAAGAAAGGCTATGGCCTCGAGCAGCCCAATATCAAACCCGAGAACTAATTCTAATTCCTACTACAATAAAAAAAGGCATCCGTGTGGATGCCTTTTTTATTATCAACCTCTAGCGTAACAACTTCTCTTACCAGTTTTGATTAGTCTGACCAATTTGGCGAGCCTTGAGCTCCTCATAGAATTTGGCGCGGCTGCACATCATGTAGGGTTCAACCCAGAGAAGTCCGATACCAAGAGTGAGAACACCTAAGATAATCCAACCGATGAAGCTGAGGTCAAGAAGGAAAAGTTTACCTTTGTTGCCATCCATCATCTTCATGCTAGCATTGATGCAGTCCTCACCGCTGAGTTGGGGATTCTCATGCATGATGTAAGGAGTCATGGCGTATGAATACGACTTGATTATGCCAGGAATAATGAAGAGCAATGTCCATAGGAAGATATACACAATGTAGAGTGCCGAAACGCCAAGGAAGCGTCCGTAGTTCTTGAAACACATGAAAGGCTTGCCAACCATGTCGTCACGGTCAATGCCACGCATATAGTTGAGGAAAGTGATTATGAAACCAAACCCAAGAGGAGTGGCAACAAGGATACCAAAAGCCAAATTACATACTTCATGAATACTACTAAAAAGCATGCTGGCAGCGCCAGTAACAATGACATAGACCAGAGTACATAATACAGGTTGTGTCCAGTTGCCTTTTAGTTCTGCAAGTGCAGCAGCACGGATGTCACGGTTTTCGGGCATCATTGCATTGTCAAATTGTCTGAATGTTTCTTCCATAACTTTTTGTTTTTTAATTATTAATGATTTTGATTTATGATTAGTCAATCCATTATTTGAAATGCAAATTTAATTAATTTTAGTAAAAGACAAGCATGGTTTTATCAAAAAAATCAATCCATAATACAATAATTCTAAATATCAAGCGTTTAGTAAAATTGAAAATTGAGAATTGAGAATTGAGAATTAAAACTTGAAACGGCCGTGGGCCACCTGAAAACTTGAAACGGCCGAAGGCCACTTGAAACCAAAATCTTTAAACTGATAAAATGATATTAATTGACGAACCTGACAAGATGCTTGTCGCTGCCTTGCAAGCAGGCACAACACCAGCAGCCGACACAACCAAAATAATTGCAGATGGTAGTGTTGCCGAAGCTGTCGTAAAAACCGACAGTACTATTCACACAGTGGCAGACTCTATTCGCAACCTGGGAATAGCAGACATTAAAGATGTCGTCACTGGGCAGAATACAGTCCTCAAGGATGCCCTTTCAAGTCTTGTGGACCTCACTGTGGCCTTCATACCCAAACTGATAGGCTGTATAATAGTACTATGGGTTGGCTTCAAACTCATCAAGTTGCTGAAACGAGCCCTCACCAGATTGCTCGAGAAACGCAATGCCGAAAGCTCCCTCAAAGGATTCCTCACCTCGCTGGTCGACGTGTTGATGAAGGTAATGCTGGTAATAATGGCAATGGACATCATTGGCATCAAGGCAACCTCATTCATTGCCATCCTCGGTGCTGCAGGTCTCGCGGTAGGTATGGCCTTACAAGGTACATTGCAGAACTTCGCTGGTGGTGTCATCATCCTGTTGCTCCGACCTTTCAAGGTGGGAGACTATATCGAGGCCAATGGCTACAAAGGATATATCAAAGAGATACGCATATTCCACACCTTCATACGCCCCTTCAATGGTCGCATCATCATTGTCCCCAACAGCGAGCTGGCAACCAAAAGCCTTATCAATCACACTAAAGAGGAGGCCATTCGACTCGATGTTGTTGCAAGTGTGGCATACGGCACCGACCTCGACAAAGCTTCTGCCGTCATAAGGAAAGTCATCGAAGACGATCCTCTCATTCTCAAAGATCCTATCCCAAAATTGTGCGTAAGTGAGCTCAACTCCAGTTCGGTAGATTATTCACTGTGGCTTTGGACCAAAGTGGAAGACTATTGGACAGTTTGGATGCGCATACGAGAAAACATCTACAAGGCATTCTACGTCAATGGCATAACAATTCCATTCCCACAGGTGGATGTTCATTTCGACAATCCTATGCCACAAGGGTCTTCGATGCCGCCATTCCCTCCCGTTCCGACAGAAGAAATTCAAAGCAAAGGCCTAACAGTAAAGATGAATCCAAAAGAAGTTACAAAGCTTTGAGGCTTGGGCTTTAGTTTCAAGTTTCAGGTTTCAAGTTTCAAGTTTCAAGTTTCAAGTTTCAGGGTGCAAGGTCCAGTGGACCGCGCAGAGCTGATTTGAGTGTGTGTGGTAATAGTTTCAGGTTTCAAATCCATAAAGCAATGTATTGAAGCTAAACATAAAACAAATCAACATATCAACGTATCAACATACCAACATATCAAAAAAAGAATAATAACTTTTATTGTTTTTGAGTTATTCGCACTAAGCATAGCAGCTCAGAACAATATCGTTATGCCAACCAGTGGTTGCCGCACCGACACTATTCATGCTGGCAACAGTTATGTTTTGCTCGACCCGGGAGGTGATGCAAACTATCCAGCTACATGCAGCAGCGTCCTTACTCTCGTTTCCGACAGTGGCACAGCCATAACAATCAGCGGAATGCTTCGTACCGATTACAGCTATGCTTCACTTCGTGTTTACGAGAGTACTACAGACAACGTACCCATATCAGCCACCTATTCAGGCCTCCAGAACGTCAACATCACACTCCCTTCAGGTGTTGTCACTCTTGTGTTCAACAGTTCTAATGCCACTACTTACTATGGTTTCCAATTCGCCGTGACAGTATGCGACCTCCCCGAGGGAATCATCCGCAATTTGACCATCGACACCGTGACGCCAAATTCAGCAACAGTGCATTGGGACAGCACTGGCAGCAACGGCAACTGGACAGTACGCTATGGAACCGCACCAAGCAACCTCTCCAACACCATCATCTGCACCGAGCCAACAGCCATACTCACCACCCTTTCCCCTAACACAACTTACTATTATACAGTCTCCACAAGCAATGATGCCAACAATACATGCTGTTCTTTAGTCCGCACAATCCTGACGACATGCGACGAACCTCGCGGCAACTGCATCGACTACAGCAACCTTACCTCATGCTATGTAAGAGCCACCTATGGAACATTTTTCGACCCCATACAACACTGTGGCATAGTCGATTCCGGCAGTAGCAGCATCCATTCTCGCCACACCGTCCATACCGACACAGCAGAAACCGACCCACGTTCTGGCAACAAGCTCCACACCGTGCCTCCCGGCTATACCTCATCAGTGCGTTTGGGCAAC
Source organism: uncultured Bacteroidota bacterium (assembly GCA_902796265.1). Lineage (GTDB taxonomy): Bacteria > Bacteroidota > Bacteroidia > Bacteroidales > P3 > Colimorpha. The sequence continues at coordinate 10,185 of CADBOG010000037.1, read as the reverse complement.
TGGGATGTTTACCAAGAGGCAGAGAGCATAACATACGATTATACCGTCGACACCAATGCAAGCGACCTGCTTATAATGAAATATGCAGCTCTGCTTCAGGTGCCAAATCACAACTCCATTCAGCGACCGCGATTCAAGTTCCAAATCCTTGACGAGAATGATTGCGAAGTCAATAGCAGCTGCTACTCGGCTGATTTCGTTGCCAGTACCGAACTTGGGTGGAACATCTACGACCCACTATGTTTCGACAGCGTACATCTGACCACAGATGCTGTCCTTTGGAAAGATTGGACCACCGTGGGCATCGACCTCACACCTCTTCACGGACAGACCATCAAGATACGCCTATCAACCTATGACTGCGCCCATGGACAGCATTATGGCTATGCCTATTTCGTCATCGATTGCAGCAACAAGACTCTTCTCACAGAGAACTGCGGTTGCCAGATAGAGAACACTTTCACAGCACCAGAAGGGTTCAGCTACCAATGGTACAATACCGATGCCCCCAGCGTGGTTCTTTCCACCAATCAGTCTCTGCATGTGACACAAGCTGGCGAATACCGTTGCCGTATTTCATTCATCGGTGCCCCAGCCGGTACAAGTTGTTCATTCGAGATGCAGGCTATTGCCGGTGAACGTTACCCCGCTGCGATAATATCATTCGACAGCAGCAGAACTGAGAATTGCAACATGCGCCTCAACCTGCACAACAACAGCTGCATAGCCACTGATTCACTGCGGCAGAACCTCACTTCAAGACCTTGCGAACAGGGCGAATGGTTCGTTGACGGCCAGTTCCTTTCCACATACAGCGACGAGTCAATAATTCTTTCGCCAGGAGACCACACTATCCAGTTGGTTGCATCATTGTCTGGTGGCGGTTGCACTGACACAGCCACATGGTCAATTCATGTCGCTGACCTCAACACTCAGGCATACATCCACGACACCATTGTCCAGAACCAGCTGCCCTACACCTTCCTTGACTCCACCTTTACCGACGAAACTCTCAATTCTCAATTTTCAACCATCAATTCTCTAGGTTGCGACAGCGCCATCTACTATACTCTTCATGTATGGCACAACGTCCAAACCATGCTCGACAGCACCATCTGCGACACTCAGCTGCCCCTTCTCTGGGAAGGACATCTCTTCAGCGATACGCCCGACACTTTACATGGTGGCATATCACAATTCTATCATCACTTCAAAATCCCAAATATCCACGGAGCTGACAGCACAGTATACATGACACTTCATGTTTTGCTCTCCAGCGACACCACAATCCACGACACTATTGTTCAGAATCAGTTGCCCTACACCTTCCTTGACTCCACCTTCATCGACGAAACTTTCAATACTCAATTTTCAATTCTCAATTATCTAGGTTGCGACAGTACCATAAACTATACTCTCCATGTATGGCACAATGTCCAGACCTCGCTCGACAGCACCATCTGCGATACCCAGTTGCCCCTCCTATGGAACGGACATCTCTTCAGCGACACGCCCAACACCGTAGAAGATGGCATATCACTTTTTAATCATCATTTTACGATACCCAATATCCATGGTGCCGATAGCACAATATACATGACCCTTCATGTTTTGCCATCCAGCGACACCACTATCAACGACACCATTGTCCAAAACCAACTGCCCCACACCTTCCTTGACTCCACCTTCACCGACGGAACTTTCAATTCTCAATTCTCAACTCTCAATTATCTAGGTTGCGACAGCACCATACATTACACTCTCCATGTTTGGAACAACGTCTTTATCACGATAGACAGCACTATTTGCGCTGATCAGCTGCCCTTCACATGGCACGACAGCACAGTGACCAATATGCATTCAGGCTCAGGCGGAGCCATTCTTCAATCAGGCTCACAGTCTTCAACCCATACCTTTCAGTATATTACCACAAATGTCCATGGTGCCGACAGCACTGTGACGCTCAATCTCACCATCAATCCCGTCTACGACCTCTATTTCTACGACACCCTCTGCGACAACCAGCTTCCATACATTTGGAACGACCACACATTTTCAGGCGACAGCACATCTTTCAACTATCAATTATCAACGCACACTTCTTTTGGTTGCGACAGCACCGTACATCTCTTTCTCTCGGTCAACCCCACACATCATACCAACCTCTACGACACCATCTGCGACAACCTGTTGCCTTACACTTGGGACGGACACACCTTCGACAGTTCGATTTTCAGCCATCAGTTCTCAACATACAATTCCTATGGTTGCGACAGTACCATTACGATGCTCCTTACAGTCCATCCAACCAACCATACATTCCATCGTGCTGTGGTGTGCGATGGTGCACCATATCACTGGATTGACGGGAACACCTACACCTATTCAACCTACAGTCCTCATATAGACTACCTTAACATTTATGGATGCGACTCGGTGCTGCACCTGCTACTCGACCTCGACAACAATTTCGAGGCAACCATGGAGATAGCACCCACAATGGTAGACCTCGACCATCCTGAAGTCAGACTCCGCGACCGTTCAGAGAGCCATTCTAGAATATGGTTTATCAGTGAACCGACTCCTTTCAGCAGCGGTATCGCCTCATCCATCATTGTCGATACGGCAAGAATCAGCACCTTCATGTTTCCAGCTGACAAAGACTCGCTACTGGTACTCCTCGTGGCACGCACAATGGCAGGCTGCATCGATAGTGTATGGGGCATAGTTCATTGCAATCGTGCTGTGATATGGGCACCCACCGCCATAACTCCCGACGAACCGCAAAACAATCGCTTTGCAATCATATCCAACCAGTTGGCAAATGGCGAAGTGTGGATATACAACCGTGCCGGACTTCTCATCACCCATTTCGATGCCCTCACTGGCAGTTGGGATGGCACCTACCACGGTTCCCCTAGCCCCCAAGCAACATACACCTGGATAATGAAATACGCCACCCTCCTCCAGCCCCGCCAAACCCGCACTACCAAAGGCACAGTGACAATAATAAGGTAGCCGAGGATGTGCCTGTAATAACAATGGTTTGTTGCTTTGATGACCAATTGAGAGTGATTATTTAAGCATAATCACCTCCACTTGCTGTTTCTTGCATTGTGGCATCGCCATACCTACTGGAGCTCCAATGTACGTTGGGTCACAAACAACATAGCGTCCATCATGTAGGTCAAGATAGTCACCTTCTACTGATTCTTTGAACTTCACCGCCGTGGCAAGATGACCCGGGAAGTGCAGAAGCACAACATCCAGTCCCAGCAAGTCACGAACCAAATTGCTAAACAGTATACTGCGGTCTTCACAGTCACAATATGGATAATAAAGGCTCTCATCTGCAAAAAGAGGCCGTTCAACACCAAACTGATCCTCATCCGTTTTGTATTTGAATGCCGTCTGTACCCAGTGCAAGAGGATATTGGCAGCATCAACCCGATTCTTACCCGCAATCTTCAACCTCATCGTGGCATATAAGGCTTTTTTAGAAGAATCACTCAAAGAAGCCAATGCATAATAGTCCCATTGTGGTGTAAGAGGGTAGTCGTTCAAGAAGTCTATCAAGTTTCGGTTCACACTGACATCACAGGTCATAACATGGGGATCCTTATCCGAGAAACTTCTTTTTGATATTGCACGCATGGCCAGCTTTGGGAGCTGCGTCATCCGAAGTGAACCAATGTGTTCATTAGGAAAAGCTCTGTTGAACACCTCCACTTCGCCTTCACCATCTTTCATGTTGAGTGCAAAGTAATTGACGCCATCAATTTCAATATAAGGATGGTTAAACATCAGCTCACAATCAAAAGGCATAAGCAGCAATAGACGGTTCCCCATTCTTGCCAACCGACATTGCAATCCACTCTGGCAGAGCAAGTAGGCACTCATCAATACCGCCTCGTTGTTCTCCTTACCATAATAGTTCGAGGAGACTTTACGTACCAATTGTACAAAGCCCCAATCTCCCAGAGATAGCGAACGGCTTTTTTCCATGCAGTCTCGCAAGAGAGGGTCGAAGTCCTTCTTTGCCAATTGTTCCCACATCTTGCTGACAGAGACCCCATCGCATGATTTCAGTTTCGGACGCTTATCCTTATCAGCACGTAGTGTAATCGAAGTTCCGTAAAAGTCAATCCTAAACGAAGGATCTGTAGGTGCTGGTGCTGGAACATCAGGCAATGGTACAACAGGAGTGGGTTCCACTTTAGGTGATGGAACGGGTTCTACAAAAGGAATTGGCTCTGTTGTTGGTTCCGCCCCTTGGGGCACAGGCTCTGGTTGAGGAGGTTCAGGCTCTGTAGGTGGTTCCAATGCTGGTTTTACACCCATACGGTCCCAAGCCTCTTGCATGAACATGGCATACTCAGCATTGGCCTTCTCACGGAATTCCCTATAACTCCTAACCTGGTCATCACGATACTTTCCATATTCTTGCATAGCCCGCTTTTTCCATGCCTCATATTCCTCCTGTGGAGTTTGTGCAAAAATGTTGTCAGATATTGATAGCAGAGCTATAATAACACTTGTCGATATAAAAAAGAACTTTCGCATATTATTACTTATAGATATATCATTCCTTATCTCACAATGCATTTTATTGCTTTGTGGTTCTCGATTTTCACCATGTAGATGCCGGATGCCGATAGGGTAAGCTCTTCTCTTAGTGTTGCTCTTTTGATTGCGGCCATCTTTCTTCCTAAGGCATCATACACTGATATTGATAGTCCTTCGGCTCCAGTCACAATGATTGTATGACATTGCGCGGACACTGCCGCTTGGCCATCATCAGACAAGTCCCCTATCCTCTCCGTATTCTTCTTTTCGAATCGGGCCTCAAGGCTCAAATCGCCCTCAATGACTATCTGGCGTGTGGCATTGCTGTCGCCATCGCTCCATCCACTGAAGATGTAGCCGTCGAAAGGCTGTGCCGCAATGTCAGCTACGCTGCCGTAGGGATAAGTACCGCCTCCCGACACGCTGCCCCAGCTGTAGTCGTTGGCAGTAACCGTCAAGATATAGCTTACTGGTTCAAAGACAGCGGTGTATGTGGCATCGCCCATCACAGTCACTGTCCTCGGATTGCTGGTGATGCCGTCACTCCACTGCGCGAAGTAGTAATGGTCGCAGGCAGTTGCAGAGATGGTAGCCGTCTCTCCCAGGAAATAGGTACCGCTGCCCTCTGTGCTGCCGCGTGCGGTATCGTTTGCAATGACATTGATAGTGAATTGCTGGTCTTGCTCGAAGATGGCAGTGAAAGAAGAGTCAGCCGTCAGGGTCAGCAGGCGTGGGTTGGTGGTGTTGCCGTCGTTCCACTGCACAAAGTGGCAATGCTGGGCTGCCGTTGCGGTGATAGTGACCTGCGACAGGTAGTTGTACTCTCCACCACCCTGCACGCTGCCCAATGTGCTGTCGTTAGCGGAAAGGCTTATAGTGTATGTGTTGTAATCAAAGTATGCCGTCAAGGCAGTATCCTTTGTCAGTGTCACTTGGCGAGGGTTGTCGGTCATGCCATCGTTCCACTGCACAAAGTGATAGCCGTAATATGGCGATGCAGTAAAGGTAAGGGCTGAGAGATAATCGCCCTGATATGTTGATGCTCCAGCCTGTGGAGTGGCAGCCGTCGTTATCTCTGCCATGCCTCTTGACGCGTCGTTAACATTGCAGGTGGCGGTGTACTGGTTCGCTGCAAAGCTGGCGGTGAATACCGTATCCTGCTGCACCACCACACGACGCGGATTCTGGGTGTTGCCGTCGTTCCATTGCGTGAAGTTGTAGCCATAGTTGGCGGTGGCAGAAATCCATACAGCGGTATTGTAGTCCACAGTGTCTGTTCCGCTGACCGATCCCCGTGTGGCGTCAGACGAGATGACACCAATCGTGTGCCGGTCGATGGCGAAGTGGGCAGTGAAGACCGAGTCGCGAGTCACGGTGATTGTCCTAGGGTTATCCTCTATGCTGTCGTTCCAAATCGTGAAGTGGTAGTGCGGTGTGGGCACTGCCGTCAGTGCCACCTGCGACAGGTAGTTGTAGCTGCCGCCACCCGTGGCGATGCCGATGGTCATATTGCTGCTATTTGCAGTGACGAGATAGCTGTTGTAGTCAAACTGCGCTATGTATTGTGTCGAGTCGGTAACCACCACACTGCGCGGATTCTGAGTGTTGCCGTCCTGCCACTGCACGAAGTGGTAGCCGTAATAGGCCGTTGCCGACAATGTCGCAACACTGTTGTGGTTATATGTGCCGCTGCCCGACACACTTCCCATGTTCGAGTTGTTGCAAGTCACTCCCACAGCATAGCTGTTTATGGCAAACTGGGCGGTGTATGTTGCATTCTGTATGACATTTACCAGACGAGGGTTGTCGGTATTGCCGTCGCTCCATTGCGTAAAATGATAGCCAGCGTTGGGGATGGCTGTGATGTTCACTGGCGTAAGGTAGTTGTAAGAGCCTCCGCCACTGGTGGTGCCGATTGCAGGGTTGCTGCTCTGCACGGTGAGTATGTAGCTGTTGATTTCAAACTGTGCCGTGTATGTGGCCGAGTTCTGCACGGTGACAAGACGGGGATTGTTAGTCACACCATCGCTCCACTGCGTGAAGTGGTAGCCATATTCCGCAACTGCGGTCAGGGTGGCGGTAGTATTGAAGTTGTATGTGCCGCTGCCGTATGCGCTTCCCATAGTAGGGTCATTAGGTTCGGCAGTTATGGCGTAGCTGTTGGCTGCAAACTGTGCCGTGAATGCCGAGTCGCGTGTCACCGTGATGGTGCGGGGGTTGTCGGTGTTCTGGTCGTTCCACTGCACGAAGTGGTAGCCGTATGCTGGTGTTGCGGTCATCGACATCTCATGCAGGTAGGTGTAGCTTCCGCCGCCTGTCACGCTGCCCATCGTGGTGCTGTTGCTGGATGCCACGATATTGTAGGTGTTCAGGGCAAAGAAAGCTGTAAAGGCCGAATCCTGGCTTACGGTTATTGTTCGGGGATTCAGCGTATTGCCGTCATTCCACTGGGTGAAGTGGTAGCCGTAGTTAGGCGTAGCGGTGATGCTCACCTGGTTCTGGTAGTAATAAACTCCGCTCCCACTCACGTTGCCCATGTCGGGATTGGCATTGCCGACAGTGATGGTGCTGACATTAGAGACGAAGATGGCAGTGAAAGTAGTGTCGCGCACCGCAGCCATATAGCGTGGGTTCTGCGTGTTGCCGTCGTTCCAGTGGAGGAAATGATAGCCACTGTAGGCTGTGGCAGTCATTGTAACTGGAGCATTCCAGCCGTAAAGTCCTGTTCCGCTGACGCTGCCCATAGTGGAATCGTTGGCATGGATGGTGACATAGCTGTTGTTCACAGCGAAGATGGCGGTGAACGAGGAGTCCCGTGTTATCTGGATTGTTCTCGGATTGGCACTGTTACCATCGCTCCACTGCTGGAAATGAAAGCCAGGCTGTGCAGTGGCCTGTATGATGGCAGAATGGTTGCTGCAGGTAGGTTGTTGCATCACAGATGCAGTACCCATAACATCATTGTTCACAGCCATTGTCAGTCTATATGGCGGAGCCTCAACAATATTAGGGAAGTTTTCCCAGTAATCGGTGGTATAGTAGTTCATTACTGCCCCGCAGGGAACGCTGACAGTCACCATGCTGTCCACAGATGCAAATGTATGGGCATATATTGTCGGTGGAATGCTACCCAACATTTCTATCTCCGTAATAGTACCAGTATTGTTGAAGGCGTAGTCCCCAATACTTGTCACCCCTGCTGGGATAGTCAGCTTCCCTGTGATATCCCCACATCCATCAAAAGCCCGAAGACCAATGGTTTGAAGATTCATCGGCATTTCTGGTTTCGTCAATCGTATACATCCTTGAAAGGTACTGTCACCGATAGAGGTTACTACTCCAAGGTCGACATTTTGAAGTCGGAAGCAACCGCTAAATGCAGCATTGCCAAGAATTTGCGTCGAACCGCCAAGAGTTACAGAAACAAGTCGGTCACAGTTGGCGAAAGCTTTTCTGCCGAGGTATTTGACATTATTTGTATTCAGAGACAAAATATTGTCACAATTGTAGAATGCCCCTTCTGCTATTGTATCGACACTCAGCGGTATTGTGAAATTACCTGATAGTTCGTTCCTGTTTGGGAAATTCCAAGTGCCCACATACCGCAGCGAATTCCTCCATGGAATAGCACCCAAAAGGTGATTGAATATGGTAAATGCACTATCTGGGAAACGTTGTACATTGTTGCCAATTTCAATATGGCTTATATTATTGCACCCATCAAACACTTTACCACTGTTCATCTTCATACAATTCTTGGCATTGAAGATGATTGTGTCTATACCTGTGCAGTTTGCAAAAGCATAATCATCAATGGTATCTATTGTACTCGGAATTGTTACCGCGCCTACAATATTACTATGGCCATCATAACAATGCCGACCAACATACCTTATTGAATCTGGCCAAGGAACGCTATCAAAAACATTCATTAAACCATAGAATGCGGAATCTGGAAGCATTTGCACATGGTTGCCAACAATAATTTTACCAACATTAGGTGGGAGCGTTAGGCTTCCCCTCATTTGCCTACACGTTTTGGCGTTATAAAAAATAGTGTCAAGATTTGTCAAGCCATGGAAAGCACCAAGACCTATTGTTTTAACATTTTCTGGAATGGTAATATTGCGAACATTAATCCAATTCCCTATCGCTCCAAAAGCATTTTCAACAATGTTTAAAACGCTATCTCCGATAATAAGCGAGTTGACAAGGTCATGACCTGAGCAACTATAATTATATCCGTAGTAATAAGAGAAAATACTTGGCGTACTACTATACGGACTACTCATAAAATTCGTTTGGCAGTTTTTCGCATTAAAATGCAAATATCGTATTTGACTACACCCACCGAATGCGCCGTTTCCAATAGTTCTAACATTGACCCCGATGTATAATGTGTCGAGATTTGTACAATTATAGAATGCTCGCTCTCCTATAGTCACGATATTGTCTGAAATAATTGCAGTTGTCAAATTTGTACATCCATAAAAAGTACCTTCAGCTATACCCTTACATAAACCCATTATTGGGAATGTAGAAAGACTTATACAACCGGAGAATGCGAATGGTTCTATTGTGTCAACAGAACTTGGAATTGTGATTTCTGTTAGATTTGTACACCCAGAAAATGCACCATAACATATCTTTGAGACCGAGTCAGGAATATTGACCGAAATAATATTTTGATTGTTGGTAAACAAATATTTGGGAATTACTTTTACATTATTCCCAAGAACAATTAAATCCAATCCATCGTTAATTCCACTTTGACTATAGTTAATCGGATAACCATGACCCACATCAGTACAACTATCTGCATTATAATAAATAGTATCTAAATAGTTGTTCCAGAATGCTCTAAAACCTATATAATGCACGTTCTTTCCAATTGTTAATTTTCTTAATCCAGAGCTTTCAAATGCACTTTCACCTATTGTCGCTACATTATTGGGTATCACCACATCACTTAAACCTGTCAAGGCGAAAGCACGCTCACCAATGCTTATTACATTTCCACCAATTTGTATACTAGTCAGGCCACTTGCATAAAATGCATCCCCACCAATTACAACTATGCTATTTGGAATAATTACATCACTCAATGAACACTGATGAAACGCATGGTTTCCAATTGCGGTCACACTGTATTCATGACCATTGTTATAAACGATAGATGGTATTACCAGACTGCCAGAAGGGCTGGAGTAATGCCAATAGTATTGAGTTGGTGCCCCAGTATAATCACCTGTGTATGTATCTGAATATGTAATACACACTGTTGAATCACTTGTAATGTTGTAGTATAGCGTCTGTCCCGTACTACATACTGCAGAAAAGTCAAAGGCGTAAGTGTTGATTGCTGCCGCAAGCAGCAGGAGTGAAAAAAGTATTTTTTTCATATTAATCTTAACTTTCAATACTTCGGTAATTTTTAATTTATATATTTGATTTTTAATAATTTATTTATGATTTTTTAACTTTAAATATTTGGCCAAGTGGCTGAAAATGAGTATCTTTGCAAATGTTTTTAAATAATCAAAAAGACACCGCATTTTTCAGCCCACTCAACCAGTTTTCAGACGTCTGCAAGAGGGCTTTAAAGGCCGTTCCAGGCAT
>CADBOG010000036.1 GCA_902796265.1 uncultured Bacteroidota bacterium | reverse complement strand
GAAGCGAGACGAGTTTACTATAGTGGACGGGTGTTTAGCATTGGTGGACAATGACTTCGCCAACGAGATGAAAGGCTGGGCCTTGGTACGCGTGATGGGCAAGAACTGCTCGACTCAATCCATTGTCACCCGCTGCAACTACTACCAAAAGTTCACCACTGAAGAGGCGCTGGAAGCGGCTGCCAAAAGCTATGGCGGGTTGAAGTGATTGTGTTATTTGCTGATTTAGGTTGTCACTTTTGTGTCCTGCGACTGAATCAAGTTGACGGGTTAATTGTTTTTTTCTGAAAAAGGTTCCATTTCATGGGGCCGTTTTCTCACCTCGGGATAAGAGTAAGCTATTCTCCTCTCGGCTTATCGAAAACGTTCCATTTCATGGGACCGTTTTCTCGCCTCGGCAAAGTGCAAACACTGCGTGATTTGCCCTCTGTACTCGGCTTATCGAAAACGTTAACAAAATATCCACAAAAATGAACATGGGTTCATAGGCCATTCCAGTGCACTGCAGTGACCATTCCAGTGCACTGCAGTGACCATTCCAGTGCACTGGAATGGATTTGGCTTTTTCTTCGATTAAAAAACAGCGTGCCGAATATGGCAAACAGATTATCAAGCAGGCATCGGAGGCTTTGACTGCTGAGTTTGGGAAAGGCTACTCTGTGGCATCGTTGAAACGTTACCGTAAATTTTATTTGGAATTCAAGCTGTTGCAAATTGAGCATTTTTTGTCTGACCAATTTTTGGACGGTTTGTCTTCAATTGGCTCACCATTGGTGGCCCAATTGGGGCAACAGTTGAAACAAATAGGCTCACCACTGGTGGCCCAATCAGAAACAGACACAAAACAGATTTTGCCACAGACAGTTGCAGAATTTGCAACAAACTCTATTCCTATGCCCCCTCAACTATCGTGGATGCATTATGAGACTCTTATGCGCGTTCCCGACAAGGAAGCCCGTATGTGGTATATGCAGGAAACTGCCTCGCAACAATGGGACTACCGCACCTTGAAACGCAATATCGACACGCAATATTACTACCGGCTTATGCAGACACCTGCGGCACATAAGCCAGAGGTGGAGCAAGAAATGCTAGGGAAAACAGCAGTCTACCAGCAAGAGAAATCCTCATTTGTCAAAAATCCGATGCTTGTTGAATTTCTCGGCTTGAACCAAGATGCGGCATTCACCGAAAGCAAACTGGAAGAGGCCATTATAAGCCATCTGCAGACATTCCTTATCGAGATGGGTAAAGGCTACGCTTTCGTGGCACGACAGCAACACATACATACCGATGACGACGACTATTATATTGACCTCGTGTTCTACAACTATCTGCTGAAATGTTTCGTGCTGATTGACCTAAAGACAACGAAGATAAGCTATCAAGACGTGGGGCAGATGGAGATGTACCTTAAACTATACGACACATACAAACGTCCCGAAGGCGACAATCCGTCAATTGGAATAATACTTTGTTCCGAGACCAATGCCGATGTGGCTCAATTCTCCACATTGGCAACCAATCCGCAGATGTATGCTGCCAAATATTTGACATATATGCCAACGCAGGAAGAACTGCGCCGCGAGATAGAACTACAAAAAGAACTTTTCGAGCATAAAATGCAGGAGGAAGAGTAATGAGCAGGGCAATGAAAGATAGCGGAATACCGTGGATTGGGGTGATACCAAAAGAATGGGAAACCCTGAAAATAAAACAAGTGATGCGAAACAAAAGCATCAAAGGATTCCCAAATGAAACTGTTTTGTCTTTATACCGTGATTATGGAGTAGTGCCGAAGGATAGTCGAGATGATAATCACAATGTCACCTCAGAAGATACAAGTAGCTACAAACTTGTTGATATTGGAGATTTTGTCATTAACAAAATGAAGGCTTGGCAAGGTTCAATGGCCGTATCTCAATACAGAGGCATTATTAGCCCAGCATACTACATTTGTCATATCAAGAATGATGGTGTAGATAGGAGATATATCCACTATTTGCTTCGCAACGACTCGTATAAGGCTGAATATATGAGGCTTTCCACAGGATTGCGTGTTGGTCAGTGGGATTTGAACATTGATGACTTTTTGTCTATTCCAATGGTTCTTCCTCCTGTTCCAGAACAGCAACGTATCGCGGAGTTCTTGGATAGGAAATGTGGTGAGATTGACGAGGCGATATCCTTGCAGGAAGAGTTCATCGAGGAGTTGAAAGCCTATAAGCAGTCCGTTATCACCGAAGCCGTCACCCATGGCCTCAACCCCAATGTGAAATTCAAAGACAGCGGCATTGATTGGATAGGCAAGATACCGCAAGAATGGGAATGTACAAAACTTAAATATTATATTTCAGTAAAATCTGGCGATGCAATTGGAAATGAAATGATATCAGAACAAGGTCAGTATCCAGTGTTCGGTGGTGGCGAAATGATAGGATATACAAATATATACAATTCTTCAAGAAATGATTTATTGATAGGTCGAATCGGTGCAAGATGTGGATGTGTGACTATGCCGTTGTGTGACTCTTGGGCAACAGACAACGCCTTGATTCTAAGTACAACTATTTGCCTACTATATATGTATTATCTTCTTATCGGATGTGACTTGAATAAACAAAATACTTCAAATGCCCAACCCCTGATTACTTCAACAAAGATAAAAAACACGGTCGTTCCCGTCCCCCCTCTCTCCAAGCAGCGCCAAATTGCCGACTACCTCGACAATAAATGCTCCGAGATTGACGGCCTTATTGCCATCAAGCAACAGAAGATTGAGGAACTGAAAGACTACAAGAAGAGTATCATCTACGAATATGTAACTGGCAAGAAAGAATGCATTTTTTAGTCGGAGAAACCGTGACGTAATGGACAAAAATTAGGCTGGAATCTTTGTAACATGCGTAATAATTAGCGTGATACAGCGTTCAAAGGTCATGAATAAAAAATTTGCAGTCATTGCGGCAGCCCTATAACGAAGAAAAATGGCGTGGTAAAAGGGCACCAGTTGTACAAGTGCCATGCCTGTGGGAAACAATTTCTGGGTGGCAAGCGCATAGATTCGGCCACATTGTGGCGAGAGTATTCGGAGTTGAAACAGACATATGCCCAGCTGGCGGAGAGATACGGATGCTCACCACGCACCATCAAACGGAAACTTGACGCATATACGCCGCCCAAGGGTACGGCATCGCCCGGCAAGGTGGTTGTGGTCATGGACACGACCTACTGGGGGCGCAAGTACGGCGTGATGCTTTTCAAGGACGCCATAACAGGCAGGGATTTGCTGTGGTACTTCGTGAGGAATGAGACCAACGCCCTTTACGCGCAAGGCATAGCAGAACTGGAGGGCATGGGGTATGAGATACCCGCAGTGGTTTTCGACGGCAGGAAAGGGCTTCCGGGGATGTTCCATGACAAGAAGGTGCAGCTGTGCCAGTTCCACCAGCAGAAGACCGTGCGCAAGTATATCACAAAGCATCCAAAGACGGAGGCCGCCGTGGAACTCAAGGAGATCGTTGACCTGCTGACAAAGACTGACAAGGAGTCTTTCATGGGCATGTTTGGAGAGTGGTGCGTGAAATGGGAAGAATACCTTAAGGAGAGGACAACTGATCCCGAAACGGGCAAAAGCCATTACACACACAAGAGACTGCGCAGCGCATACCTGAGTATCAAGCGGAACCTACCGCTGCTTTTCACCTGGTACGACAACAT
>CADBOG010000035.1 GCA_902796265.1 uncultured Bacteroidota bacterium | reverse complement strand
TCTCGGTGTGGAGACCTACCCTATCGGCCATTTCGACGATACGGAGCAAGGCTTGAAGATTACGGCAGACCTTGAGCGTTACGGTGCCAATACGCGCTTCGTGAAGAATAGCAAGGATGGCGGCACGACGCTGATGACCTGCGTGCACAAGATGGATGCCGGTGGGGAGCACGTGATGAGCCACAGGGCCACGTCGCCCAACAGCAGGTTTCCCAAGCGCAAGCAGCTGCGCAAGGACGAGGTGGCGGGATTTATGGAGCAATTGAACTTCCGTCCCGACGCCTACTTCTTCGATGTGTCGGACGCAGGTCCGAGGGAGCTAGCGGCAACCCTGAGGGAACGGGGTGTGCTGGTGTACTACGAGCCGGAAGGCAACAAGGAGATGGGCAAGTTCCTCAGGTGTGTGGCCGTCAGCGACATCGTCAAGTTCTCCAGCACCAGAATAGAGGACATAACTTTCGTAGCCGACTATTGTGACAAACTCTTCATCCGCACGATGGGCGAAGATGGTATGGAGTTTAACTTGTGCGGCGGCGGATGGAAGCGTATTGCCCCTGTGCCCAACGACCATGTGGTGGATTGGGAGGGCGCCGGCGACTGGACCACATCGGTCGTCCTTGCCGAGCTGTGCAAAGCAGATAAAACGGACATTGCCCTACTAACGGAAGGCGACGTTCGTCAGGTCTTGGAAACAGCAGCCGCCATCGCCTCGCGCAGCGTGAGCTATATGGGCAGCAAAGGGATGATTAGGGAGTCATGAGTTATGAGTTAAAAGTTAAAAGTTATATCACTATGTTTATATTCTACCACGGATCACCAGAACTGTTCGACCATTTCGACTTAAGCAAGGCCGGCGAAGGTACCGGCGTAAAGTTCGGCTTCGGCGTCTACCTCTCCGAGAGTGAGGCCAGCGCCGTACACTACTCGCAACCCCGCAATACGCCCCCGACGGAAGAGCATTATCTCTACACGGTGGAGATCCCAGAACTGACGGAGAGCAACCACCTTGTCTCCGCCCAGCCGGTGAATCCAGCCATCGTGAAAAAGACGGAGGATAAACTGGGCGAGGCTGTCCCGAAGGAGGTGTCAGAGAAAGGCAAAGAGTTCCGCAAGTGGGTGGGCTGTGCGCTCACAGGAGCCAGGAAGGCAGGCTTTGCGGAGGAAAAAGCCGCCGCGCAGTTCCTGGACGGGATAGGAGTCTTTTGCAATGTGTGGCCGCAGGCTCAGACGAAGCCCGACGGCTTGAAGAACTGCGCCGTATTCAACGCTGACAGGGTACGCATCGTCAAAGTGGAGCGTATCGAGATTGAGGAAAGACACGGAAAGAATGTGCTGGTGAGCAGTGAACAGGTTAGATAAGGTTGGCGACGTCGAGCAGATCCTTCTCTTGGCAGCCCCAAGTGAATATATACATAACAAAACATAGATATAACCGAATTATACCCGTTTTTCCCAAAAAATAGAATTACTATCATCTGTTTGTCGGTTTTTCTATCGACATAAACATTTCTTTCAACTCCTTGTCCATTATTATTTAGCCATCCTATTGTTGTCAATAG
Organism: uncultured Bacteroidota bacterium; assembly: GCA_902796265.1. Classification (GTDB taxonomy): domain Bacteria; phylum Bacteroidota; class Bacteroidia; order Bacteroidales; family P3; genus Colimorpha. The sequence continues at coordinate 2,966 of CADBOG010000035.1, read as the reverse complement.
TACTAGATGTTAAAAAAAATAACAAGAGGTAATGACCTCAATTGATATAATTCGAAAATATTTTTTTTGGTATCAATACATTAAAAAAAGGATTTATTCGTTTTTATGGTGTGTTTTTCTTGGGAATCCGAGAAAAAGTGTATTTTTGCATCGTCGTTTTCATTCATTATCAATGTCCGAACATACAAATCACAGCATCTTCCTCAGAGCTATGGAGCCGGAGGACATCGACGCCATCTTCCGTTGGGAGAACGACCCAAAGGTTTGGGTCGACAGCGCGTCTCACCAGCCCTTTTCGCGCAAGGCTCTAAGCCAATTTATCGAGGAAAACAGTGGCGCCGATATCTACAGTTGCCGCCAGCTGCGACTCATGGCCGATAAAGAGGAGATTATCAAGTGCGATGAGACTGGTGAATTGCAGAAAAATGTATTTTGCAAACACTTTACCGTCGGTTGTATCGACCTCTTCGATTTTGACCCCTATCATCGTCGTGCAGGAGTGGGAATCATCGTCGACAACCATTATCGCCGTCAAGGAATTGGTTTGCAGATGCTCTTGGAACTCGAAGACTTTGGTCGCGAACATCTGCAGCTGCACCAATTGCATTGCTCAGTAGCATCCAACAACAAAGCTTCTATTGCGCTATTCGAGAGAGCCGGCTACAGCCGTTGCGGAGTGCTAAACGAATGGATATTCTCCGACGGGAAATGGATTGACGCCTTCATGTATCAAAAGATAATCACTTTATCATGACAAAAAAGAAAAAAAACACTAAAAAACGCAATATCGTCGTCGCTATTGTTGCGGCGCTCCTCTTCATCTCTGCCGTCGTAGGATTAGCGATGCTTCGCGGACAGAAGACCTCTAACAGCGAGAGCGTGACCATCTATCTCCCCACGGGTAGCACCTACGATGCTGTCATCGACAGTCTCGATGCCCACAATTGCATCGGTAACCACGCAATTTTCAACACCATGGCTCGTTTGCGCCATTATCGCGATAACGTGAAGGGTGGTTGCTACATCATCGGAGCCCACGACAACGTATGGAATACCCTAACCAAACTCTATTACGGCAACCAAGACCCTATCCATGTAACCATCAACAAGTATCGCACCAAAGAGTTGCTCTGCAAATACCTGGACAAGAAGCTGGAACTCTGCGCAGACACCCTTTTGGCTCTTATGGCCGACGACAGCATCTGTGCAGCATACGGCCATACCCCTCTGACCATCATCGGCATGTTCACACAGAACACTTACGACATCTACTGGAACATATCGCCTCGCAAGCTGCTTGACCGCATGAAGAAAGAATCCGACCGCTTCTGGAACGATAGTCGCATATCGAAATGCAAAGCCTTGAACCTCTCACCAAGCGAAGTTGTCACCCTCGCCTCAATCGTCGAAGAGGAAACAAACAAGAACGACGAGAAAGAACTGATTGCCAGCGTCTACCTTAACCGGCTACGCAAAGGTATGCTGCTTCAAGCCGACCCAACACTTAAGTTTGCCGCGGGCGACTTCACCCTCCAACGCATCCTCAACAAACACATGGAGAGCGAAAGCCCCTACAATACTTACCGTTTCCGTGGTTTGCCACCTGGTCCCATCTGCATCCCTGGTCCTTCGTCTATCGATGCCGTCCTTGCCAACCGCCAAACCGACTTCCTCTACTTCTGTGCAAAAGCTGACTTCTCTGGCTATCACGCCTTCGCCACCACCCTGACACAACACAACGCCAACGCCAATGCTTTCCATGCCGAACTGAACCGCCGCAAAATATACAAATAATATGGAAAGAGGCAAGTTTATTTGCAACCATCTGAGAGCAATTCGGCAAAAGATTGCCGATGAGAATGGCATCCCTTTCGAGCAACGCGAGTGTACCCATAAAGGCGACTGCCGAGGCACATGCCCTCGATGTGAAGCCGAGGTACACTATTTGGAACAGGCATTGACCTCTAAGCTCAATATGGGCAAAGTGGCTACTGTAGCAGGATTGTCTCTGTCGCTAGCCGCCTGTGGAGGTTCTGATGAATCGACATTACAATCCAGATCCCCTCTCAAAAGCCTCGAAACCAAATGGTTTACCAACAATCCACTAACCCATGAAGACAGTTTGGAAATTGAGGGTTTCGAAGAAGAAACACAAAATCCGCCAGATACATTTCCTGAGATTAGTTCTCTAGGTCTAATATTAGAATATGATAGCAGTACCACCACTCAACCGACAGAACATAATCCCTTGTCTGATAGCCTAAGTGCCACAGCAGTAGACAACGAAGATGAATTGATTGAAGGTGAAATATTCATCATTGTCGAGAAAGAAGCTGAATTCCCTGGTGGCATAGACGCTTTGCAAAAATACATTGCTGAGAATATTAATTATCCTGAAGAAGCTCAGAAAAATGGCATAACAGGAACTGTCTTCATAAAATTTATTGTTGAAAAAGACGGTTCCATTTCGCAGCCCCACATTATCCGCGAAATCGGTGGAGGATGCGGCAACGAGGCTCTGCGGGTAGTGAAAAACATGCCCAAATGGAGACCAGCCATTCAATCTGGGAAAAGTGTACGCATGGAATTCCTTCTCCCGATACAATTTGAATCAAAATAACAAACGTAGCAAGTGCCACCTTGAAATTTGCTTAATATTGTATTATACTATTATTCCGTTTCATATCAACTAATTATCCACTTTTGACGAGAATAATGATATTTGTCACCCGAAAAAGGTAAAAAAAGTGGGAAAAGTGAGAGAATCCGACTTTTTCTTAGGTTTATATATAAAAAAAATCTATCTGACTTTCCGACAGATAGACTTCTTATGCGAAAAAAAATTTGTCAGTATTATAAAAAGTAGTACTTTTGCAATTGGGTAAGTCTTATACGGTCAGCTCCCATTGAATCCCCCAGGGTAGGAATACAGCAAGGGTGTTTGGTTGTAGCGACGCGATATAATC
>CADBOG010000034.1 GCA_902796265.1 uncultured Bacteroidota bacterium | reverse complement strand
GCGGGAGGCTCAAACGGCTCACCTTCTCCGCCCCAGTCGACACCATCGAGGTGGATGCATTCTACAGTCAGCCTCTGCGGATGCTACACCTCAAGAACACCGTGCCGCCCGCAACCACCGATGACGGCTACAGCACGTATGGCTGCCTCGACGGGACGGATGCCGACAGCATCGTTGTCCTCTGTGGGAGCCTCAACGCTTGGCTGGCCGACAGCTACTGGGGCCAGTTTGCAGACAAATATGTCGAGGACTGCAATATGGGCATCGGCGACCCCGACGTGGAGAACATAAACATCTACACGCTCGGTGGCCGCATCATCGTCGAGGGTGCCGAAGGCGAGACCGTCCGCATCTTTGACATCACAGGCCGCAGCGTCCGCAACAACAGCCTCCCCGCCGGTGTCTACCTTGTCAAAATCGGCGACCGCCCAGCCCGAAAAATTGTAGTAATGAAATAGTAAACCATCAAATACATAATCAATATGACACACCACATCATCAAATCTCTTTTGTTCTCCGCTTCGCTATCGAAAGTCCACCGGACTTTCTTCACACTCGCCTTTGGCACGATGCTGCTGACTGCAGTCGGCTGCGAGAAAGAATGGAACCTCACCTCAACACCGAATGCAACACCTCATGAGATTTGAAATTGTTAAAGTCAGATAGATGTATATGATAGTATTCCAAGAGATTGCCTAGTGTCGTGCTCCTCTGTCGTGCAGTCATCAACGGAGTCGTCTCTCGTGACGACAGGCATGCATGGATGTGCCTGCTAGAATCCGCATCAAGATAGTAGTCGATGTCGCCATTCTGCAAGCTTTGCTCCATGAAAGGTGTAGGGGAAGAGAGGAATCGTCCCTCTTTTAGGTTGAAGAATGGTTCGTGGACACTATAGTTGTCCATAGGCTCAATACCGAGATGAGAAGCTGTATGAATCAAGAACTTGATAGGCTGGTAGGCATCCTGTTCTGATGCATCCACCTTATGAAGTTCGTCAACAACATAGTCGAAAAGCGATTGATTTGGTTCATTCTCTTTCAACGACTTGTAGAGCACCTCATCCATAAAGAAACGCAGAGCCATCCTTACACCATCAACACTATAATTGTTGTCGTGTGTCTCCGGTCTCATCTCCTTGACGAACTGCAAGTCCTTTTTGGGATTGTTGTATACCGTCATCTCGAGATGGCTCAGCGGCTGCAAGAGGTTTTGCTTGGTGCGACCTTTGGGAGTGCGTACACCTTTAATTATATAAGAACACAAGCCCAGGTCACGTGTAAAGACCTTAGCGATAACACTGGTTTCGCCATACTTTATTGTGTGCAATACAAGGCCTTGTGTTGTTAGTAGCATATTAGTGATTTAACAAATGAAACTTGAAACCAACACCATTATCTCACAATTAAGATTTTCGTTGCAGAACGCATGGTGCCGTCCTCGGCAGAAGCGAAAACATAATAAACACCCGAAGCGACCTTCTTGCCTTCGTGTGTGCGACCATCCCATACAGCTTGTCCTCCGGCGGCACGCGTTGAATAGACAGTATTACCAGCAGCATCAGTTATGTGAACGATGGCGTTGCGTGTGAAGCCTTTGATGGCAATAGTGCCATCATAATCCGGTCGCACAGGATTGGGGAAAGCATGGATGTCCTCCATGGGAGCATCAAAGGCGTATGTTGCCGTGCCACGATATGACTGCACCCCCCTATCGGTTATGACGAACACCTCGCCACTCCAAGGCATGACAGCCACCGAGATGATCTTGTCGGAGAAGAGAGGCGAGTTGGCTGCCGTGAAGTGCTCCAGCTGCTGCAAGCCATTGGCAGAAAGCAGATAGAGTCCGCCTGTAGATGTCCCCACCCATTTGCGGTTAGCGCCATCGACAGCGATGCAGGACACATTCTCATACGCCATAAGATATTCAGTTATACCGTTCTCGTTGAAGAGGATATTGCTGCAAGTCACTGGCGACATCTCACCATTACCACCATTGGCAAAAGCCTTAGTGAGGGTGTAAGACACCTTGATACCCTTATTGGTACCAATCCAGAGCTGTCCACTGTGGTCCTGAGCCACACAGTTGACCGTCGAAGTCTGCAACTTGGCACCATTGTTTGGGTCGATGTAGGCAATCTTCTTGTCTCCGTCATGCACAAAGATTCTGTTCTGTCGTCCCCAGAAGAGTTTCAAGTCATTGATGCTGTCCCAAATAATACGGTCAATATCACTGGTCACAACACCCATTGTATTAAAGCCTTTCCATTTGCCGTCGGCATAGCGTACCGCCAAGGCGGCATCCACGAGCGAGTTGGTAACCCATAGATTGCCTTTTTTGTCGTATGCCACGCCACCCGTAAGGACAACCGAGTAGCTTCCTTGTCTGTATCTCACCAAAGCGCCGTCACTATTCTGGTCATCATAGAAAGCAGTCACCTTGTTGTCATTAACCTCAAGTATTCCATTGCCCCAAGCGGCCACCATCATCTGCTTCTTGTCGCGTGGATTGACTGCCACATCGATAACATCCGTCTTGCCAGCAAGGATTCCATCCGTATCTTCCAATTTTTGCCACTTGTCGTTCTTATAGCTATAGACATCTGCGGCGTTGTAGACACCAGCGTATGTGGTGCGATGGCCTCCAGGGCATAGATACAGCGTGCTGTCGAAAGAGACCACTCTATAGGCATTGCTGTTCCAAGGTCCTTCGGGACTGAAATTCTGCAATCCAGTGCCATCAAGGAAAAGCGTCACCAGCGATGCCCAATTGTGGGCAACCCACAAACGTCCATCTTTGGTCAAGATGGCATCGTTGGCTTCCATATTCATCCAATCGACGTCAGCAAGACTTGCCTTCCTAATGCCATCAGCATCATAGATATCAACACGGTTCTTAAGACAAACTGCCACCTGACCATAACTTATTTTGAAATTCTTGACATCAGAAGCGACTAGAGGGGCAAAAGCCATATCGCCATTATCTCTGTACAATACCGTATCACCTGCCACATCCGCCATGGCTAACAGATGCCCTTTATCGTCGACACCCAGACGCAACACCCTCTGCCCGACCAGCAGAGAACCATTATCGCGGCTCCAAGAGCTATAGATATTGAGCAACTGACTCCTTTTGGGTGCATAGTAGATACCGCTATCTGTAGCAGCAACAATAAGACTATCTGTAAAGACTATATCATTGATGTTAATCGAAGAGCCTTCATTGCCCAGATAATAGGTCTCGCTTATCTCGTCACGATTCATATCAACGACCACAACACCGAAAGCGCAGGCCAGATAAGCCTTATGGTTGAAGAAAGAAATATTGTTGATATTCTTGTTGCCACCAATGTTGCTGCGTTTAATATCATTGATATTGACCACTTTGTCATCCTTTATGATATCAATGTTGGCGTTCTTATAAGCAACAACGACATTGGTTGTTTGTTCGTCGTATGCAAAAGTGCTGATGCCGACATCGCTAAGACGGGTATTGGTTGCCTTGCTCAACCTATTGACTGTGTGGTCGTCAAGGTCATAGTAGAACAAACCGTCAGCCGAAGAACAGTAGATTCTGTCTGAAGCCTCCTCCACTCTATAGCAAGAGCTATAGGAAAGATGGTCGCGCCATTTGCCCACAGCAAGCTGTGCATGGGATGATACAACCACAAATGCAAGCAAGAGATATAATATGAATAAACGTTTAAACATGGTTTCAAGTTCCAAGTTTCAGGTTTCAGGTTCCAAGTTTCAGGTTTCAGGTTTCAGGTTCCAAGTTTCAGGTTTCAGGGTGCAAGGTCCAGTGGACCGCGCAGAGCTGATATGAGCGTTGGATGTTTCAGGTTTCAAGTTTCAGGTTTGCTCACTTCATGTTTTTTTATTTAGCGGTGTTCGCAGCCTACGGCACAAGTTCCACTAATCACCCCACTGTCTTATCTTTTCTGAAGAGGAGTGTCTGATACAACACAGCGAGCAGCCAAGTCACTATAGTGCTGAGCAATGCTGTAAGGAGTGTAGGGAAGAAATCGCGGATATCGAATACCAGCAAGAAGTGGTAAATCACATTAAATATCAACAGGAAAAGGAACAGATATAACGAATACTGTTGATAAGGGACAGTGCGTATGCTCGGTGTTTCAATCTCGTTTTCGTTGTCGCCTTTCAGTATATTATCCAACCACAAAGTACGTAGGAAAGCCACTGCGGTACAGGCGAAGGCGTTGAATCCCAACATATTCGACGACAAATCGGCAACCAAGCCAGTAGCGAATGCTATAAGCATCATCGGGATGGCCCTCACACTGGTAGGCAACATGGCAATAAAAAGCAGATAAAGGCAAGGGTTGATGTAGCCGCCCAAGTAGATGTTGTCGAACACAAAAAGCTGCAAGAGCATCAGCAGCAAAAAACGACCAATATTTCTGAATACTAAAGGGCTATTCATTTTCTCTAAGAGTTCTGTTTAACAAGGAATCCTGTTCCTCCTTAAAACGGTTGTCGACGATATAGACGTGATTCAAGGTATTGAAATCGGTGGCAAGACGGATGCGAATCTTATAAAAGCCACTGCCCTGATAGCTCTCAAACTCATCGATATAGCCGACGGCAATACCCTCTGGGAAATCGTTGGCAAGGCCACTGGTTACGATGGTGTCATTCTTGTGGAGCTGGTATGTGGTGGGAATATCAAGGACAGTAGCATAGCGGAAGTCACCGCCCTCCCATATCAGCGAACCTGTCGAATTGGTACGTTTCAGTTTGACGCTGTTGCGGCTATCGGCATGAAGGACTGGCATTATGGTGCTGAAGTTGCGAGTGCAACCCACAACGACACCCACAATACCCTGAGGAGAGATAACAGCCATATCCATCTTGACACCCTGCGCATATCCTTTATTAATCATCATGTAGTTCTTGGCTTTGTTGTAGGAGTTCTTTATGACAAGGGCGTCGGTGTAAGAATAGCGTTGCTTGTATACTGTGTCGTTGACCACGAAGACGCTATCAATATAGGAAATATAGGAGGATGCAAGCTGAGCGCGTAGTGATGCATTTTCAGCAGCGAGGTGTTCGTTCTCAGCCTTAAGGCGGAAGTAGCCGGTAACGCCCGAAACACCTTTGTGCCACGAACCAGCTATGGCGTTGCCCCAGCGGACAATACGGCTGCGCTGGTAGACGCTATTCTGTACAATGAGCAGGATGGCGACAACCTCAAGCAATACGAAGACTATGACATGCAGGTATCGAGCTATGAAGGCACCAAGATTATTGTTTTCTTTCTTCATCTATTCAAGAATTCCTCAATCCTTTCTCTTGTTTCATTAACAGCACGCTGCAGTTCATCGTTAACAATAGTGACATCAAATTTGGAGGCTTCGCCCAACTCTTTGGCCGAGCGACCAAGGCGCTTCTGGATAGATTCCTCGCTCTCGGTGCCACGTCCACGGAGACGCTGTTCAAGCACCTCAATAGAAGGTGGCATGACAAAGATAGCCAATGCGTCGTCGCCAAAGAAACGTTTGATATTAAGACCGCCATTAACGTCGACATCGAAGACCATGACCTTGCCGTTGCCGCAGATACGGTCTATTTCGGATTTAAGAGTTCCATAGCGAGTGTTGGCATAGACCTCTTCCCATTCAAGGAACTCGTCGTTTTGTACTCGTGACTCGAAGGTTTCAGGAGTAAGGAAATAGTAGTCTACACCATCCCTTTCGCCAGCACGTGGCGAGCGGCTGGTAGCAGAGATGGAAAACTCGAAGCAGTCAAAATATTGCATGAGCTGCTTGATAATGGTAGTCTTGCCAGAACCTGAAGGGGCAGAGAAGAGTATGGCTTTTCGCGACATTGGGATATTGAATAATGGATTACAAATTGAAAAAAGATACTAAATCACTCGTCACTAATCACCTATCACTCCTAAAATTTACGGTCAAAGATACTGTAGAAGGTCTTCACTGTAAGGGACTCATCATCCCATTTGTATTGTTCTGCGATTTCATGAACGTATGCCAAAGCCTCATCGCGGCTGTTCAACGCATTGAGTTTCATGATAAAGTCGTTATAGCCCTTCATATTGTTGCGGAAGAGCTCGTTCATGAAGCTGAACTTGTCGTTGATATTGATAACAGTGCGCAAATCGCTGATTTTATTAGCGTTAAGTTTTTTATCAAGGTCATTGATATGAGCGGCACCAAGACTGTCTGCAATGGTACGTGAAGCCGGTTTTTCGGCAACAGGTTTGAAATAGTCGAATAGTGACGGCTGCTTGGAGTCAGCTTTGGGCTCCTCTTTGGGCAGAGGTTCTGGCTCTGGCTCAGGAAGCGGCTCGGGTTCCGGCTCGGGTTCCGGTTGAGGAATTGGTTCGGGTTCAGGCTCAGGCTCAGGTTGAGGCTCCGGTTGTGGAATGAGTTCCGGCTCTGGTTCGGGTTGAGGTTCGGGAGCATCAAAGAGCTGGTCGTTTTCTTTTTCTTTGCCAACAATTTCCTCTACGGTGGGCAGTTGAGCTGATTGCTCTTCCTGTGCCATAACATCGGGGTCGGCAGCATAAATAGGCTCAGCTTCGATGTCGGCCATCAATATCGACTCTTCAACCTTCTGGGGTTGAGCCGCGGGAACGGCATTCAACTCTGGACTTTCAGTCTTTGTCTCAGCTACCGGTACCGTTGTCTCAACATGAACTGTTACTGATTCCGATGTGGCATCGAGCATATAAACAGCATCGTACATCTCACGAAGGGCTGCAAGCAGCATATCGCGCTCTATTCGTGGTAAAGAATTCTCATGCACATCGAGACGCGACACCAAATGCGTTATCCTTTCGAGGTGCTGTGCTAATGATTTGCTTACTTTTTCCATTTTATATAATAGTGTATTTTTTTGCAAGACAATAATTTGCCCAAAAATATGGGCAACGAAATAATTTGTAAAAATACAATATAAAAAGAGATTATGAACCAAAATAGAAAAATAGTTTTCAGCATTGGAGGTTGAAAACTATAGATTATACTGTTTTTTAGACATTTAAACCTATGCCTAACGTTAGAAATTAATTTTTTCTTGGACAGAATAGTTGATTTGGGATTTATTTGTATCTTTGCATTTGCGTAAAATAGCTATAATAGCGAATAAATAATTAATTAACAACAACATATCACCGATGAAAAAAGTAAAATTCATTCTCAGTTTTGTTGCTGTAATGCTTGTTGTCGGATCAACGGCATTCGCACAAAAGAAGTACAACTACCGCACTTTCGACAACGACCCCATGGGCGTGAGAGAGTACACGCTCGACAATGGACTTAAGGTATTCATGAGCGTCTATAAGGATGCACCTCGCATCCAGACATATATCGCCGTTCGTGCCGGTTCTAAGAACGACCCCCACGAGACAACCGGTTTGGCTCACTATCTGGAGCACATGCTCTTCAAGGGAAGCCACCAGCTGGGTACCACCGATTGGAACCGCGAGAAGGCTGAACTCGACAAGATTGAGGCCCTCTATGAGGTTTACCGCAAGACCACCAACGAGAAACGCCGCGCTGAAATTTACCACCAGATTGACTCTATCAGCTATGTGGCTTCTACCATCGCTATTGCCAACGAGTATGACAAATCGATGACCGCCATTGGTTCTGAAGGCACTAACGCCTTCACCAGCAACGACTACACCATGTATGTAGAGAACATTCCTGCCAACCAGCTGGAGACCTGGGCAAAGGTCGAAGGTGACCGCTTCCCCAACCTGGTGCTCCGTCTCTTCCACACCGAGCTCGAAGCCGTCTACGAGGAGAAGAACATCAGCCTGGCACAGGACAACCGCCGTGTGAACGAGGAGATGATGCGCGCCCTCTTCCCCCACCACCCCTACGGCACCCAGACCACCCTTGGCACCATCGAACACCTCAAGAATCCCTCGATGACCAACATCTACCGCTTCCACTCCACCTACTATGTGCCCAACAACATGTGCATCGCCCTGGCCGGTGACTTCAACCCCGACGAGGCCATAAAGATTATAGACAAATACTTCGGCAGCTGGGTTCCCGGCAATGTGCCCGAGTTCCACAAGGTGAAGGAAGCTCCCATCACCAGCCCCGTCATCCGC
>CADBOG010000033.1 GCA_902796265.1 uncultured Bacteroidota bacterium | reverse complement strand
TGCTGAATCAACTAGAAAGTGACTATCACATTGTACCAGAAGAACCTATTTGGAAAGATATGTAATCCAGCACCTATTAGATGAACCCTCATATCTGCTTGATGGCTACCTCCTATCTACCCCGAGGCTACCTTTACCCTTCCCTAGAATTACCCTAGAATTACCCTAGAATTACAGTAGAATTACCATAGGATTATGGCAGTATTACAAAAAAAGAGCAATTGGCTGGTTTTCTGGTGTTTATTATTATATCGGAGATATAATAATATAGGGGATTTCCCTGCACTGGGCTATGAGGTGACGGATGTGCCTACCCATGGTTTCGGCACATACGAGGCCGACCTTAAGCAGGATATCGACAATGTGAAGCTTGGTGTCAGCCTCGTCTGCGACCTCGGATTCCGCAGAAGTTTATTGAGGACAGTATCTCTGCCGCTCAGGCTTTCATGCCGGCTAAACCCGTCACTCGCCAGGAGATGAAGAAGAAGCTTGATGACATCAATGCTACTGTCTATTTCGAAACGGCTGGCACTACTCCTAAGTTCGACGAGAAGACTGACGCTATCATCCGCACTCTCTGTGCCTCTATGAAGGCTGATGACAACCTCAAGGCCGAAATCACTGGTCATACTGACAACAAGGGCTCGGCTGCCATCAATCTCAAATATGCATAGTTCAATTCACAATTCACTAATCTTAATTCCCAATCTTCAATTCCCTTATTGGCCATTGCTGAAACCAAATCTCACAGGCGCCATTGGGATTCTTCTCAAGCAGTACTCCCACGCATCGGTTAGGCATTAACGTTAGCGAAGAGTATACTGACGGTCCTTCGTAGAGGGTTTGTATATGTCGCCAGCTTGCACCTTCGTCGGTAGTTGCGAAGAGGCTCACATTGCGGCGTTCCATGGAGTTGGGAATGCTGTGGAGAATGAGGTTCATGCTGTCGCCCTTGTCGGTAGCCATCACTCGCAGCATATCTCCATTGCAGGCATTGGTGGTCATCTCGTTCCATCGTCCTTGCTGACCCCAATTTATACCACCATTTGTGGAAATATTGTAACCGCGTGCACCGTTTTGTCTGGTGCTGAGCAGCAATCGGCCGTCAACAAGCTCCATGACTTTTGCCTCATCGCCACCTTGATAGGCACGATATGATACATTCCAGGTATGCCCGTTGTCATCGCTGTATACTATGTAATTATCGGACACATTCTCGCCATTACGCAGCATGGGAACAGCAAACATGATGCGTCCTGCATGCTCACCTCGACGCAAACGAAGTCCATTGCCCGATGAAAAGAAGCATCCTCGGTAGTTCTTGCAGTGGTTTTGGGTTGCCTGGCTGCCCCAAAGCTGTGAGGTTACATCCTCGGGCTCACCCCAGGTTATGCCACCGTCGCTGCTGCGGCATACGTATGTGCGTATGGGGTCGCTTTCGCTGGAAGCAAAGTATCCATTGCCTCCTGCAAAGGCACAGATGACGTCGCCATTCTCACACTGCACCAATGCTGCGTCGCCATATCCATGTTTGCGTCCTGTCCCTTGTACAAGGGTTGCCGGTTCGCTCCATGTGTGTCCTCCATCGGTGCTGCGGCTCACCACGAGGTCGATATCTTCGGGCAGGTCGCTCTCGTTATATTTCCGCTTGTCGCAAACGGTAAGAAGGGTGCCATCTTCGAGGCATAGAAGTGCCGGTATACGCCAGTTTGCGCTCCCGTAGTCGCCTGGTGCATAGAGCCTCACTTCGAAGAATGTGGCTGTGTCAATGACTGTTGTGCTGTCTGGAATGGTGGCCGTATCTGGGTTTCCGGCCACTGGATTGCTTTCACTTTTCTTGCAGCCTGCACTCAAAAGCAGGAAGCAAATAATAATTGGTATGGTCTTTTTCATGGTGGGTTTTGCCAAGTGGTGTGGTTTATTGGTTGTTGTTTAGAATATTTCTTTTATGGTTTGTGCTATTCCATTTATTATAAAGCTATCGCCGATGCTCTTGCCTTTCATTGCCAAGTAGATTGGCGTTTGGGCGCTTATGGCGAAATAGTATTGCATGCCAGTAGGTGACTCCTTGTCGTTTACCACAAATTTGCCTGCACCTATGCTCATAAAGAACCGTTGCTTGTCGGTGACTACAATTGCTCCATGTTCGGCTCTGTCGAGAGGCTTCATGTGCAGAGTTTCGTCAAGGAATCGAAGACTGGCGTTGGCGGAGGACAACTGTTTGGCGTACATATCGCGTGCTCGCATCATCTTGGTGCGATAGCTGTCGTAGCGGTCGACATTGGCTCCGTAGTCGTTGCTTTGCTGCTGGGCGGAGTCCATCTCCTGTTTTGCTACGTTGGCAATATGCTGCTGGTGGGTGATAAGAGCCTGTATCACCCGTATTCGTTTTTCTTCTCGTGTCATATTGCTATAACGAAGTAGGGTGTGATATATTGTGTTCTGACATAAATCCTAACGATCGATTTGGGTTAAAAAAAAGGAAGAGTGTTTGACTCTTCCTTCTATAATTGTTAGTTGTTTATATTCTTAAGAGATATGATTCTGCTGTTTATCTCGTTCTGCCGGGATAGACCTTGAGAGCCTCTTCGAGGCATTTCATTGCCTTCTTGAGGTCTTCGATGCAGATGCAGTAGGTGATACGTGCTTGATGGCGGCCACGCTCGGGATCGACATAAAAACCAGTTGCGGGAGCTAACATGACGGTTGCACCTTCGTAGCTGAAATCGGTGAGTAGCCACTGGCAGAACTTGTCGCTGTCGTCGATAGGAAGATCGATGACGGTGTAGAAAGCACCTTTAGGCATCGGGCAGAAACATCCAGGAATCTTATTGACGCCCTCGACAACAACGTTGCGGCGTGCAACATATTCTTTCTGAACAGAGTCGAAGTACTCCTGAGGAGTGTCGACAGCTGCTTCGCCGAAAATCTGACCGAATGACGGAGGGGAGAGGCGGGCCTGAGCGAGACGCATTGCAATGGCATAAACCTCGCTGTTGCGGGTGACCATGCATCCCACACGTGCTCCGCAGGCGCTGTAACGCTTTGAAACGGAGTCGAAGAGGATGGTGTTACGCTCCAAACCTTCAAGCTGCATGACGCTGAAATGCTTGTGACCGTCGTAGCAGAACTCGCGGTACACCTCGTCGGCAAAGAGATAAAGGTCATATTTCTTGACCAGTCCGGCAACCTTGAGGAGCTCCTCGTGGGTGTAGAGGTAACCTGTGGGGTTGTTGGGGTTGCAAATCATAATAGCCTTGGTACGAGGGGTGATGACCTTTTCAAATTCTTCGATTGGAGGCAGGGCAAAGCCTGTCTTGATGTCGCTGGGGATGGTGACAATCTTGGCGTCGCAAAGTTTTGCGAAGGTGTTATAGTTGGTATAATAAGGCTCGGGGATGATGATTTCGTCGCCAGGATTGAGGCAGACGGTAAAGGCCATCTGAAGAGCCTCGCTACCACCTGTGGTGACGATTATCTGGTTGGGGGTCACGTCGATACCATGGCGGTGATAGTAGTTGCAGAGGGCACGACGGTAACTAGGGATGCCGGCCGAGTGGCTATATTCGAGAACGCCATGGCTTGCCGGTAGTTCGAGAGCTGTCTCGGAGAGGACCTTCAGAGCGCCTTTGGGGGTTTCGATGTCGGGCTGGCCGATATTGAGGTGATATACATGTACTCCGCGCTCTTTGGCTGCATCGGAGAAGGGAACGAGCTTGCGGATGGCTGACTGTGGCAGCTCAAGGCCTTTTTTTGATATTTCGGGCATGGGTTATTTTTTAATGTTTTCGGTTGATAAGTATGGTGATGGATAGATATGAGAATTCCCAAGATTGGGAGAATCTTGGGAATTCTTATGCTATTTATTGCTCTACTTTGCCTCTGATTTTGAGGACGATTCTTGGGGAATCGACAGCATTGCTGGTGACGGTGATTGTTTTGGTGAAAGCACCGATGTTGTTGGTGTTGTAGCGGACCTTTATGGAACCTTTCTGGCCGGGCATGATGGGCTCTTTTGTCCAAGTGGGGACGGTGCAGCCACAGCTTGCCTTGACATTGCTGAGGATAAGAGGTTCGTTACCATTGTTGGTGAATACGAACTCGCAGTTGCCGTCGCCGCCTTTCTGGAGGGTGCCGTAGTTGTGTTCCTGCTCGGAAAATTCAATCTTGGGACCGTCGATATTTTCGGTGGTGGCCTTAACATCTTGTGCATTGAGGACGGTCAGCGCCATGCTGACAAACATGCTTAACAAAAAGAATTTCTTCATGATAAAGTGTTTTTTTAAAAGTTTCTGTTTGTTTTTGAATGTGCAAAATTACTATATTTTTTGTTATTAGTTCGTTTTGGATGTTTTTTATTTCGTTTTTTTTGAATTTTTATGATTTTTTTTGTGAAGATGGAGCCGTTGAGAGCGGAATTGTGATTGTGAAGAGGAGCTAAGAGGATGTTAATGGGCTGATGCTTGGGCGATTGATTCTGTTGTCAAGATGCTTGCCATGTGCTGTTTTTTATATGGTGGAAAATAATTTTTGATAAAAGGGTGACTATATCAAAATATATTTGTATCTTTGCAAACCGATTCAATTGGTATCTTTTATAGCAAATTTTAATCATATAAAACTAATACTATGGCATTTAAAGGACAAATTGTTATCGACATTGAGCGTTGCAAAGGCTGTGGCGTATGCCTCGAAGCATGCCCTATGCACTGCATCGAATTGTCGAAAAATGTAAATGGTAAGGGTTATAACTACACCCATACCGTGAATGACAACTGCATCGGCTGCGCCTCCTGCGCAATCGTTTGCCCTGACGGCGTAATCTCCGTCTACAAAGTTAAATGTTAAACAAGTAAAAAGTATCATAAAATGGCAAAAGAACTGAAATTAATGAAGGGCAACGAAGCTATTGCCCGCGCTATGATTGCCAGCGGTACGGATGGCTATTTCG
>CADBOG010000032.1 GCA_902796265.1 uncultured Bacteroidota bacterium | reverse complement strand
TTAGTAAGAAAGGTTACAGCTTGATTAGTAAGAAAGGTTACAGCTTGATTAGTAAGAAAGGTTACAGCTTGATTAGTAAGAAAGGTCTATGCTTAATTAGGAATATTATGTATTTCTTTTATTTACACATTTTTAAAGTCTTCCACTTTTCTATCGTCATCTGACATATCAACCGTTTTAGACTTTCCCTTGACCATTGTTTCGTGAACGAAGATAATCTGGCCTCTTTTGTTTTTATAAAAGCTTGAAGATAAGCATTTGAAATATCCCTTTCGCATATGTGGGCGTTTTGCTCCCGTATGTCCTTCTTCTACTATTTCATCCGAAATGCCAAGCCTTATATTTTTTGCTTTGGGTTGATATACAGTTTCATTATTTGATGTTGGAACACCTTCACGAACGCATTCTGGAAAACATTCCATATAAGATAGGAGATTGACTGCAAAACGGAAATTGCGTTCAACGTCTTTACTATCCTCGTCTTTTCTTGACTTGACCTCATTGTATTGGCTTTCATGTATCTGACCAGCTCCCTCATCATCAACGAAGAAAATTGCAATTGTATTATCAGGCAAAAGACAGAAAGAGAAAGCGTATCCCTCCTCTTGGTTAGGCACATGCAGCGCAATGTCGTGACGAACAAAACTGAACTCGATAGATGGGTTATACAAATCTCTTTCCTTTAGATGGTCTCCGTTGTCTGCCAAATACTTTTTTAAACTATCCAGCTCTTTTAGTGCGACATCATTTTGCAGAAAATCGTACAATTCTTTTTGCTCAAACCATACGTGCAGGAAATCACCTTTATAATCCTTGTGCCAGAAATTCAATTGCAATGCAACTGCCTGTTGCTCCTCTTGGGTAGGTCGTGACAATGAATATTGGTAAGCACTGTTATAAAAAGCATCAGCATCTTGGCTGTGCATCCTTTTTTTCCATTCATTAAAACGCTCCCACATGAAGCGGAGAGGAACGCTATACTTTATTCTACTGCTTTCCATATTGTCAAACTACCTTGATTTGTGTTTCACGCTTAAAGTATGTTTATCTTTGTACCAATATACGCTGTCCCCATCGGACACTTCATTGTACAGTGACTCGGTAACCTTAATGTCAGTAGTGCCACAAGCACATTTTACACGAAGAAATTTCTGTTCCTCAACCCATTGGCCATAGCTATAGTGCTCGAGGTTTATTTGCTCATAATGCTTCGGCTTGTAATAATGTCCTTTAACTTCAACCCATCGGTTTGAACAGCCACAAGAAGATACAGCAGAGCAAAACAAAAGAATTAGAGATACATATATTGTTTTCTTCATATCTATGATATTTGTGGTTTATAATCATTTATATTATTGAAATGTTCTTCAGATTATTGCGGTATTCCCGTCGGCATGCATAGCCAAATGACACCATATTAACGCCTACGCCGCGCCTTTTATTGTTCCACAAAGCGAAAAAAACAGAGGGTTTGAAATAGAGGTTATATAGTACTGCTAAAACCAACCGGAAGAGTAATGATATATACACAAGAAAAGTGTTCAGCGACACAACAAACAATCCAAAATGTCGTTTATTCGTTAAAATGTAATAATTATGGATGCTGAACTAACACCCGACATTAGCCAACCTGGCAAAATCTCAGCTACCGATGCGTTATGGAGTCTGATTGCCCAACAAACAAAGAGCACCCGCCGTGCTTTGACCGAAAGACTGCTGTACGACAACATCGAACTTGCCGAAAAATTATTGCAAAAAGCAAGCATCAAACGTGGCTCAGCGTGAGGATGTGGCGCGTGACGGAAAATGGCAACGGCATCGTTGGTAACCGAGATGTTCGAGAATATTCATTGGTTGATGGGAAATGGCACGACAGCACACCCATCGTCCTCACGGAAACCGAGCAGCAACTGCTGCTGATGTCGGCTCAAGGCTACACCACCGAAGAGATAGCCACCCGCCTTTTCCGCACAGCCGACACAATGAAATACCACCGCAAGAAACTTTTCCGCAAACTCGGTGTCGAGTCCATCAGCGAAGCCCTTGCCACGGTGATGAGCAGCAATGTGATGTAAAAACAGAGGGCGGTCTCACGACCGCCCTCCCTCACATTAAAAAAACAGGGTTTGAAAAAACCTTTATATCTTATGGGATTTTGCTCTGCAACAATTTCTACACTCTTTCTTCGACATGGGTATAAATAAAAATGTTCCGTGAACCTTCTCATTCTAGGAGCGAGGTACCGGAAAACACCCATTACCACAAACAGGAAAGCTCACGGAAGCCGTGAGCGCTATGCCTATCTCCATGGTAATTTATCTGAAAATTTCCGGTTTCCGTTCCTACCCAGATTTGCAATAACGCCATTTTAAAATATGTAAAAAAATTGTTACTTTTCTATATTTCAGTATCTTTTATATGGTTAGTACTTATTTTTAACGGTGCAAAAATACACTTTTTTTAAGAAACAGGTGCGATATGCATCAAAAAAGACCAAAAAGAATCAATTGTATGCAACAAAGAATAATCGGCTTCCGGCTCATGCACACACATGTCTGCAGCATCGAGATATTTTTGGCGCAAGCGGTTTATCGACTCCGAACAGGCAAGTGAGTCGATGTCAATGCAATAATACGACAAGAGTGTGGAATAGAGGTCAGTGAAGTTGTCGTAAATCATCTGCGACATGCGCAAGTGCACATCATCAAGCTGCATATTGGCGTGGACAAGCATTCGGTCACGCAGCTTGCCGAAATTGCGCCTCACACGTTTGTTTCTTACTGATACGGCGACCACCGAGATGCCCATCGCAGCGGCCATCTCCTCCATCGGCATGGCCTGTTCGCGGTCGAGCCTCGTGAGTAAAATCCTGAGAAACACGAAGCGGTCGCGAGGGCCGAACAACTGATGAGCGTAGGCTATCATGCGCGACGCCAGGTTCAGTTTGTGCTCATCGGTCAGCATCGAACGGCGCTCCTCAACAGCCGGCCTATTCGAGCCAGAGAGCAGCTCGCAGCTTAAGGCACGTTCCTTCAAGGCCCTAATGTTCAGATAGTTGCGGAAAGTGCTAAGCATCCAGGCCTCAAAAGACTCCCTTTTGTTGATGCTCGACAGCGACTGGTAAGCCTTTGGGTCGCAACCCTCTTTCCCGTCTCTGAGATAAAAGAAAAAGTCGGCCAACACATCGTCAAACCCATCCAGAATCTGGTTCTGGTAAGCCTCGTATTTGCTCCTCAGATATGGCGCAAGTCGCTGGTGGAGCAACACATACATAGCCTCGTCAGCCACAGGGCCTCCCTGCTTGATGATGTCAAGGTATTCGGGAGTCGATATGTCGTTGTTCGGTGTTGACATACTATTGCCTTTGAAATTTTTTTTTCAATTCCGGTGTAACATTTTTAAAAAATCCATACTATATATATAACCGGAAATCACAATCACAAACAAGAAACTCAACGCACAAGCCCGACGTATGCGAAAAAGTGAAGACCATCAGCCAATGGCTAAAAAATCCGCTCCATCATCTGCCACTTCTCGTCGCTCCTAGCATCGGCTTTGCAGCCCTGAAATTGTGCCACATAGACCTCCCATTCAGCTTGGCGGGGCAGAGTTGCAAGGCGTGCCATGTCGCGCTGCCAGTCGAACTCGTCCACCGTGTCGCATATCATGAAGAGGTTGCGGCCACGGCGGTAGATTTGCATGTCGATGATGCCCACCTCAGAGATATCTATTACATGCCGACACCGGAATCCTTTACCTGCCGAAATGGAGAACTATTACCTACCGGCACGGAAATCTTTTACATGCCGGCTCGGTGAATTGTCAATCTAAACGCCTCCCCATGTGCCGCACAGAAAACCTCGGCATCCTCGACCACACAAGCAAGATAGCCGCCACCACCTGCGCCCGGCATCTTCCATGCCAGCACATCGGGCAGTGCCGAGTATTTGTCAATAAACTCCTTAATACTATTGCCGCCGCCATTTTTTTTGACAGGTTTCTTACCCTCAGCTTTATGCGCCAAACTCGTGTAAGGCGAAACCATGCCGGGGAACATGGCCACCTGTGCCTCAAATGATGCTCTGTAGGCAGCTGCAAAAGCCGAAAGGTCGCGTGCCATGATGGCCTGCCAGCAGTCGTCGGCAGCCTTGGCAAGAGCCTTGACCTTTCTTTTGGTGATGTCACTGCCTGCCACCACATCGCATCCCGGTTGACGGGGCTGCATAGGAATCATAATCAGATGCGATTCCAGCCATTGCAAGATGCTCTCATCTTCGCAGGTCTCAATCCTATAGGGCCAGTAACGTTTGTCGTAGTAATGGCGGCAAAGGCCCGGTACGCAAATACCTATTGCATCCTGGGCACCGCTGATGATGCCGTCGTTGCGCTCGGGGTGATTCTCATAGCAGAACACCAGGTGGGCAAGAGTTTCCGGCTCCATATTTGGCAACTCCAGCGGCCAAATCTTCTTTATCACATTGCGTGTAGATGTCGAAAGACCGCAACGTTCTCTCACCTCGAAAGTGGGTTCCAGCGAGATGGTTATAGCCCAGCCGGGGGCACAACATGAGACGTAAGGCTGGTCAATCCATGTGCCTGCCAAATCCAGACGTGTTGGTATGCGGCACAGCTGCTCCTTGATAGCAGTGCTGCTGTGGGCTTCCAAGCCCTTGTGCGGGTTACGTTTCAGCACGACATATCCAATACCCCGCTCCTTACAAAAAAGACGTTTCTCTTCCGATGCACCGTCCTCATTAACAACCAACATGTCCGGCTTCAGCATATCCACCGTAGGCACAAAGTCCATGATGCCGCTGCCGGCATTGATGAACGCATCTTTCACATAGCGTATGCTTTTCACCATGAAGAGCCTGTCCTGCTCGTTCCAAAGCGTGTGGTGACCCTTGTAGTGCAGAATAGTCTTGTCCGACCCTATGCCCACATACAAGTCGCCGAATTGAGCCGCCTGGCGGAAAAACTCCACATGGCCACTGTGAAGCAGGTCGTAACACCCTGATACAAATACTTTCTTTTTCACACCAAATTGTTTTTATTGCTTTATTTTTTTATTCTTCAAAACCTTTCTCTTGTTGTTCGGGCGGTCGATGATGCCCTCATCGAGACCAACAATCAGATGGCCCGAATAGTCTTCTTCCAGCTCGCTGACATCCTTATCTTCCGGCTTTCTAACATCCTCCTTTACTGACTTGCTGACATCCTCTTTTACCGACTTGCTGACATCCTCCTCTTCCGGCACACAGATTCTTTCTTCTTCCAACTTAGAGACAACCTCTTCCGGCACAGAGATTTTTTCTTCCTTAGCAGATTGTCGCACAGTTATCTGTGAGTCATCTGTCGATTCTTTTCTTGAATCATCCTGACGAGAAAACTTTGCGAGGCGCCTGGCAGCGTACTGCATGAAGGCCATAGCTTTGCCGTCGGTGTCATTGATGTAGGGCAGGACATGCTTGAGGGCATGGAATATCTTGGTAGCCTCGTCGACACGGCCCTGCTTGAGGCGTAGCTTGAAGATGTCGCTGCCGGTCCAAAACATGCAAATGGATGTGTACTTGCCTTTGTGGGCTGCGTACATAGGCTTGATGGCTTCGTAAGCTTCTTCTATCTTGCCTTGCTTCCTAAGTTCGAATATTTCCTTTACTGTCATGAGCAAAAGAGGCTACCTATTATCATACATATCACGATAGTAATCCTGATATTTGCCGGATGTAACGTTGTCCATCCAGGCTTGGTTGTCGAGGTACCAGCGGACGGTTTTCTCTATGCCCTCCTCGAACTGTAGGCTGGGTTCCCAACCGAGTTCGCGCTGTAGCTTGCTACTGTCGATGGCATAACGCATGTCGTGGCCTGCACGGTCGGTGACGAAGGTAATGAGGTCCATATCTGGATATGTTTCGACCGTTTCACCCGTTTCGGTGGTTTCTAGTTTCACTCTGCCGAGAGCTCTGTCAACCGTCTGAATAACAACCTTGATGATGTCGATATTTTTCCACTCGTTGAAGCCTCCAATATTGTAGGTTTCGGCAACTTTACCCTCATGAAAGATGAGGTCGATGGCACGGGCATGGTCTTCCACATAAAGCCAGTCGCGGACATTCTCGCCTTTGCCGTAGACAGGCAGGGGCTTGCGATGACGGATATTATTGATGAACAGAGGAATGAGTTTCTCCGGGAACTGGTATGGACCATAGTTATTGGAACAATTTGTGACGATGGTGGGAAGCCCAAATGTGTCGTGGAAAGCCCGTACAAAATGGTCGGAAGAGGCCTTGGCGGCGCTATAAGGGCTGTGAGGCTGGTACTTGAGATCCTCGGTGAAAAACTTATCGCCATAGGCCAGATGATGCTTGCCGCTGGAGGCTTTGGTTGTGAATGGAGGCTCAATGCCGTCGGGGTGGGTCATCTCAAGAGCACCATAAACCTCGTCGGTGGAGATATGATAGAAGCGTTTCCCATCGTAGTTGCCGTCCCATGCCGCCTTGGCAGCCTGCAGGAGCGAGAGAGTTCCCATTACGTTGGTCTGTGCAAAGGTGAAGGGATCCTTGATGCTACGGTCTACATGGCTCTCGGCGGCAAGATGTATGATGCCATCGATATTCTCATTACGCATAATGTCCAGCATCTTCTCGAAATCGCAGATATCAGCTTTGATAAAGTGATAGTTAGGCTTGTCCTCTATATCCTTCAGGTTTGCAAGATTGCCGGCATAGGTGAGTTTATCCACATTAAATATGTTGTATTGCGGATATTTGTTTACGAAAAGGCGCACAACATGGCTGCCAATGAATCCGGCACCGCCGGTAATGATGATATTCTTCATACGTTTATTGTTTAACGAGCAAAGTTAAGGATTGCGGTTTATTAATTTGCGGTTTACTTATTAATGTGTTGGGTTAATGTTTACAGCTCGATGGTTTCGCTTTCCACTCGATGATTTCGCTTTCCACTCAATGGTTTCGCTTTCCACTCGATGGTTTGTTTACTGCTTAATGTTTCTGTTTATAGCTTATTGTTTTTGTTTAGGGCTTATTGTTTTTTGTTTACGGAGCTGGAGTATGCAATATGAAGCCTTTACCTTTTTCCGAAAGCATTATATATTAACCATTTCCGTCAAACATGCATATACATATTGCCCTTAGTAAAAACACTGCAAAGATACTAAAAGAATATTGATTAGCTAAAAGTATTTAAAAAAAAGCGGTTTGGGGGATTCTTGGAGTAGCCAAAAGGATTTCACACCATTATGAATAGTGATTAGCGTTTTTTTATGCAATTTTTGATTAATGGTTTCTTGATACAATTTTTGCTTCATTATTTATTAATGTCTATATGTTTGATTTTTTATGTAAATTTGCAGATTGAATAAGTTGCGATACTTGCATGGTATTTTTCTTATTTATAGATATTTAAAAGCAACCACATGAAAAACAGGGACGTTATTAAAGAGCATGATAACACAGAAGCACTTGAGAAAAACCATAAGGCGAACGCTCTTGGCAAAGCTGGCGAACAAGAGGCCGTGGAGTATCTAATGAAGAATGACTATATGATTCTGGAACGCAACTATAGGGCTGGAAAACACGAGATTGACATCATCGCATTCAAAGATGACGAGATTGTTGTTGTTGAGGTAAAGACAAGGTCAGGGAATGAAGTTTTGGAACCTGAAGAGGCTGTGGATCATCGAAAAAGGCAGATGCTGATATGGGCTGCCGACAAATATGTACGTGAGAAAAACCGTCAGGAAGGAGTTAGATTTGACATAATATCAATAATTGAAGGAAAGGA
>CADBOG010000031.1 GCA_902796265.1 uncultured Bacteroidota bacterium | reverse complement strand
TACTTCTAATAGTTTCAGGTTTCAGGTTTCAAGTTTCAGGTTTCAAGTTTCAGGTTTCAAGTTTCAGGTTTCAAGTTTCAGGTTTCAAGTTGGGCTTGGCTAGAATAGCATTGGAGTAGGAGAGAGAGTTGGCTTTCTCTTCTACTCTTTTTAGCCACAAATAATAGAATTGTGGTTGTCAAAGGGTGTAATTTGAAAAAAAATTAATAAAAATTAATAATAATACAATAATTATTGAAACATTTCGTTCATAATGTCGTATTATTAAACAAAATTTATTAACTAAAATCATAAAGACATGAAAAAAGTACTTTTTATGCTTGCTTTTGCAGGCTTGGCTATGGCCGCTAACGCACAGTTAATCCTTGGTGGTAGTCTTCAATTCAACAACCAGAGTGGTAAATCAACCAACGAAGTGGCAAATCCTACCTATAATGTGCCGGCAACAAAAACAATGGGATTCGGTTTTGCACCTACTATCAGCTATGTCCTGAATGATAATATGCAGGTTGGTATCTCTATTGGTATGTCTATGGGTTCCACAACTACCTACTCTGCTCCTGCTTATGCTGGTGGTAAGGAAGAATGGGTAAAGAGGTCTATTAATGTGTATGCTGTTGCTCCTTATTTCCGCTACTATTTTGCACAAGCCGGCAATTTCAATTTCTTCTGCGAGGCAGCTTTGGTCTTTGCCATGAATCCTCGTACAAAGACCCATACATACAGCACTTTTGGTGCAACAGAGGTCAATACTGATACTAAGGGTGCTCTCAGCGCAACAACTCTGGGCTTGTCTATCACCCCTGGTGTAAACTACAAGTTCAGTGACAACTGGTCGGCAGATTGCTATATCGACCTTGCAGGCATTGCTTTCCAGCATACAGTTGTTAAGAACTTCAATGATCCTACAGATGCCAACAAGGTTACTAGCACCGATGTCACAAATGTCTTTGGTCTTGAAGCCGATATGTCTGCTCAAGATCTGAATGCTCACTTTGGCAACTTCCGTATAGGTATCAACTACCACTTCTAATCAGATACCTGAGCTGAAATGTTTTTTAATTGAATGTGTTTCTTTTGGGGACGTCCTTGTGTAAAGGACGTCCTTTTTTGAGTGTTTAGTCCTCAATTTTCGAGATTCCTGAGCCAATTAGTAGACTGTTTGATGATTTTTCAGGTCTTTTTTTGATGCTTAAACCTATGGTTTTTGATACTTTGGAATAAAAAAAAGACATTTTAGTCAAAAAATGTCTTCTGATTGGAAAAAAGATTGTATTTTTGCATCGTTATTTAATGGAAATAAAGACTCTCATAAGAATTGAAGATTGTTTTGTTGAATTCATAATGGTGTTGTGCGTCTCTGGGAAGAGGCGCACACTTTTTTTATAATCATCTTTCACTCTCGATTAATTTTACTAGCTCCTCTACAGCGTCGGCTTGGTCGATGTTCCGTTTCACTATCTCGCGGCCACGATAAAGTGTAATCTTGCCTTCACCGCTGCCTACATAGCCGTAGTCGGCGTCGGCCATCTCGCCAGGACCATTGACAATGCAACCCATTACGCCAATCTTCACGCCTGTGAAATGGGCGGTGGCTGCTTTTATGCGTTGCAGAGCCTCCTGGATGTTGTATTGAGTGCGACCACAAGAGGGACATGCGATGTATTCTGGTTGAGTGATGCGGGCACCAACGGCTTGAAGGATGTCATAGGCGACTGGGATTTCTGCGACAGGATCTTCGGTCAACGAGACTCTGATGGTATCGCCAATGCCATCGATAAGAAGTGCACCAATGCCTGCGGCGCTCTTCAGACGTCCCTGCATGGCGTCTCCAGCCTCTGTGACACCTAGATGGATGGGGTAATCCATGCCTAGAGTTTTCATCTTCTCGACGAAAAGGCGAGTGCTTTGAACCATCACCTTCACATTGCTGGCTTTCATCGAGAAGACAAGTTTGTCGAAGTTTTGTTGGCGGCACACTTCTGCAAACTCTATAGCAGATTGAGCCATACCTTCGGGGGTATTGCCATAACGGCTGATGATACGCTCGCTGAGGCTGCCGTGGTTGGTGCCAATGCGCATTGCGGTGCCGTGGGCTTTGCATATCTCGATGAGGGTCGACATTTTCTCACCGATTTTGTTAAGCTCATCTCGATAATCTTGGTCGCTGAAGTCAGTACGGCCAGTGTTGCGGTCGGTATAATTGCCCGGATTGACACGGACTTTCTCGACGATGGCAGCGGCTGTTTCGGCAGCCTTAGGATTGAAATGAATGTCGGCGATGAGAGGTACGAAACAGTTGTGCTTTGCCAGCTCGTTCTTGATTTCGTAGAGGTTCTCTGCGGCACGGACATCGGGAGCGGTGATACGTACCAGCTCACAGCCGGCATCAACAAGACGTAGCGTTTGTTCGACTGTAGCGCGTGTGTCCATGGTGTCGGTATTGGTCATCGACTGCACGCGGATTGGTGCACCGCCTCCCATGGTGAGGTTGCCTATAGTGATCTGTTTTGACATGGCTATCTGAAATAAACTTCAGTTGCACCGACGCCGTATTTCGACATTGGAGCATCGAAGAAATGAATGTTGTCGTATTGTTTCAACTCTTTAAGTATCTCATCCTTGAGGATACCTTTGCCTACACCGTGGATGAAAGTCACCTTCTTCATCTTGTTGGCGAAGGCGTGGTTCATGCAGAGACGGAAATAATGCATTTGAATCTCAAAAGCCTCGTGAGGAGTGAGGTCGGCAGGGCGTTCGCTGAGCATGTCGATGTGAAGGTCTACTTCGGCTTCGCCAGGAGATACCTCATGCTGCAGAAGGATGTTGTCGCTAAGAGAGCGAGCGTTCTGCTGCTGGACGTTGCTTAGCTGCTTTTTGAGCTTTGCAATCTGGTCTTTGAGGTTGGCTACTTGGCTCTTTAGTTGTTTGATTTCCTCTTCAGGAGTGAGTGGTATGGCTTTCTTGAGGGCTTCGGCAGCCTTTGTTGGCGAGTCAAAGACAGAAGTTATAGTTTTGCCCTTGAGGTGCTCCTCCATCGTGGTGTTGAAAAGTTTGCCGGCACCTTGTTGGTCGGCCATGCGTATGAGTTCTTCCGGCTGCATGGGGATATCGAAGCCAGTATCGTCCTGGACGAATACGAAATCGTCAGTGACTTTGGTGACAACACCGCCACCTATCTGGTTGAGGAATTTGACTTTGTCGCCTATTTCGAATTTGGATTTCATTATATGGTAGTAAGGTTAATGTTAAAATGTTATCAAGCTGTCAAGTTTTATGCCGTCAAAGTTGCCGCTGCTCATCATCAAGATGACGTATGGTTGGTTGTCTTGTTCGCATTGATTGGCTTCGTTCTTGATTGTGTCAGCGAGCTGTTGAGAGTCGTCGAAGACTTGGATGATGTCGTTGCCAAAAGCCTTTTTGACCTGAGTCTTCTCAAGTGGAGGTAGTTTCTTGAGTTGCAAAGCGTGAGGGTTGAAGTATACCATTGGGATGTCGGCAGGGTCCATACATCCTTGGTAATGGGGCAGAAACTCGGCCGTGAGGCTACTGAAGGTGTGAAGTTCCATACAGGCTATAAGTTTGCGGTCGGGGTATTGTTCCCTGACAGCAGCAATGGTGGCGCGAAGTTTTGATGGGGCGTGGGCAAAGTCCTTGTATAGAGCCCTGTGTTCATCCTTGTAGAGGCATTCCAGACGTTTGCTGGCGCCACCGAAGGAAGAAATGGCCTCGTCGAAGGTACTGTCGGCAATACCAATTTCGCGGCAGGCGAGGCGTGCTGCGGTGAGGTTCAGCAGGTTGTGACGGCCAAAGATTTGCAGCGGAGTGCCATGCTCATCACCCAGATATGTTTTTCCGTCAATAACCGTATACTCTGGACAGTCGTATGGCAGTTTGGCAATATCGTTACGGTGGTTAGCTGTTGCCACTTCGTGTACCACGGGGTCATCATCGCAATAGATAAGTGTGCCTCCTTCTTCGATAAGGTCAATGTATTTTGAAAACTGCTCTTTGTAGATGTCGAAAGTGGGGAAGACGTTCACGTGATCCCATTCTATACCAGTGATGATACCCACATTGGGACGATAGAGGTGGAATTTGGGGCGAGGGTCGATAGGGGAGGTGAGATACTCGTCACCCTCAATCACCATAATGCGTGCGGTCTCGCTGAGTCGTACCATCACGTCGAAGCCTTCAAGCTGAGCACCTACCATATAGTCGGTCTCTATTCCGCAATGGCGCAACACGTGAAGAATCATTGCTGTGGTTGTGGTTTTCCCATGACTGCCGCCAACGACGATGCGGAGTTTGTCTTTCGATTGCTCGTAGAGATATTCGGGATAGCTATAAATCTTGAGTCCAAGTTCTTGCGCGCGAAGCAGCTCGGGATTGTCAATGCGTGCGTGCATTCCTAGCACCACGGCATCAAGGTCGGTGGTAATGCGCTCGGGGTGCCATCCTTCGTCGGGAGGCAATATGCCAGCTTCTGCAAGACGGGAGCGGGCAGGGTCGAAGATTTCGTCGTCAGAACCTGTGATGGTATAACCTTTGCGGTGGAGAGCCAATGCCAGATTGTGCATTGCGCTTCCTCCTATGGCGATAAAGTGTACTTTCAAGAGTTTAAAATGTTTAAAGGTTAAAAAAGAGTTGTTTATAATTTGCAAAATTACGTTTTTTTTTGGTTTTTGGATGCATGAAGGAAAAATATTTTTCCACCTCAGTTGTTTTTTGTATTTTTGTGGTCTCAAATTTCAAAGACAAATAAAATGACAACAAAGGCTAAGGTTATAACAATCAGTTCTGTAGTTGCTGTTCTGGCATTGGCAGCTTTTATTTTTTTCCGTTTCTTTTTTGTTTATAGTTCGGGAGTCAATGCTGGCGACATCAACTATTTCCAGCGTGAGGGTGTGATATTCAAGACTTACGAAGGAAAGATGATACAAAGCGGATTCAAGCCTTCTACAACGAGTAGCAGTGGATTGCGTTCCAATGAGTTCGTCTTTTCGGTTAAGGACAAAGCGGTGGCCGACAGTCTTATGCGTTGTTCGGGAAAACGTGTCGAGTTGCGCTGGAAACGCTATTTCGGCACATTACCCTGGAGAGGCAAGAGCCAATTCATTGTTTATGAAATCCTCTCGGTGCAAGGACCTACAGGAGGAACAGATATCCCCATGGAGTATTGATGGTGTGCAGACGATAGCAGCAGAATGCCTCAAGTAAAGCTAACGTATGGACACAAAAAAAGGGTAAGCTGATTATATCGCGTCGCTACAACCAAACACCCTTGCTGTATTCCTACCCTGGGGGATTCAATGGGAGCT
>CADBOG010000030.1 GCA_902796265.1 uncultured Bacteroidota bacterium | reverse complement strand
GCTTTAATATCCACATAGAGTCTCCGAAGAGCGCTTGGTTGACCATCTCGGCTTTGTGGGAGGGTTCGCTGCGCATGGGTATTGCGGCTAGTCGGCAATAAACTAAGGGAGTAGATTCAAGTTCGTGTTCCATCGTAGAAGCCGATACAATTAATTACAATAAAGCGCGGTAAGAGAAAGAAAAAATGATGAGAGAATATGGAAAGAGGTATTATAGTTTGCCGAGTTCTATGGAGCGGGCGATGCGGTCGATGAGGTTATCTTCCTTGTTGCGTTTGGGGTCGAAACGCTCTTTCATATTGAAGCCGAACATGCGTGCGAAGGTGTTGTAGAAGGTGGCGCGCACCTTTCCTCGGAGGTCGGCAACGAGGGTGTAGGAGTTGTTGCCGGTTTCGCGGTCAACGAGTTTGAGAAGGACTTTGCCTTGCGAGAAGGTCAGGCCTTCGAGGTCTTCCTGGAATTCGGCAAGCATTTCCTCCTCGTACTTCTTGATGTAGGCTTTGCGCTTAGCTGGTGGCAAGCCTGCCATTTCTTTTTCAATCTCCTGCAAGCGGCGACGAGCTTCCTTGGCGTAGGGAAGAGTCTTGCGGACGTTGCGGATGAGTCTTTGGTTTTTCTTTATCTCTTTGTCAGTCAACAGAGTCCACTTGGTAATGATGTTGACTGTGTTAAGGTGGAAAATAGGTATGGTGTCGCCGTCCTCGATGGTGGCGTAGGCTAGCAGTTTGTTGTTGCCGTAGCCCATCTGAGCTTGCAGCTTGCCGCTCGGCAGAGCAAGAGCGAGCAGCATAAGGAGCATGGGTATCGATAATTGGCGCATCATTCAAAGATATTTAAGTTACTATACTGATTAGTGATGCATAGGATAAAAAACTTGCAGGTGTTGTATGTTTTTTTGTTGAGATAGTCATCCAAGAATAGATAGTTTTCTCTTAAAATAACTCAAAAAAATAATTTTTCGTATCTTTGCAAAACTAAAGAATTGTTAAATCTTATGGATTTAATTGATAATGAAAGCAATTCAAGACAATAACTTATTCTATAATATTCTGAGTCCTCTGGTGCAGTTTGGTACTCGATGCCATTATCAGAGCTTTGTGGTGAAAGGAGAGGAGAACCTTCCTAAGGATGGAGCCTACATTATTGCTCCCTGCCACCAGCAGGCTTTGATGGAGCCTTTGGCAGTGCTGAATTTTGCACCGAAACCGCCAGTCTTTCTGGCTCGTGCCGATATTTTTGCCAAGCCTACGATACGTGCTATACTGACTTTTTTGAAGATCCTTCCTGTTTATCGTCAGCGTGACGGACAACGCAACCTCGACAAGAATAATCAGATTTTCGACCTCTCTCGCGATGTGCTTCTTGACGGCTACCCGCTATGTCTCATGGCTGAGGGGCGTCACAATGACCGCCATCATCTGCTTAATATGGGCAAGGGTATGTTCCGAATCGCTGGCGAGACACAGCTCAAGCTTGGAGACCATCCACTATTCATTGTCCCAACAGGCATCGATTTCGACGAATACGAGCGTCCTTACGCCAACGTGGTGGTCAATATTGGTAAGCCCATACCAGTCCAACCGTATATGGAGCAGTTCCGCGAGAATGAGCCTGTGGCTCTCAATGAGATGCGCAAGGATCTCGCCGTTGCGTTGAGTCCACTAATGCATGACATCCGTCACGAGGAATACTATGATGAGATGCTCACACTCTCACAGGTGCTCAACCGTACAATGCGTCAATGCAGAGACAATTCTGGCAAGCTGGCCAATAATGCATGGAATCGTTTTCTGATGAGGCAGAAGATTTCGCAGCAGCTCGACGCAAAGGCTGCTGATCCAGACGAGAAATACAACAAACTTATGGCCTCTACGCGACAGTTTATAACGCTTTGCAAGGAGTTGCACATGCGTCCAGTCGATGTCGCTGAGCATAGAGGGATTGTCGGTACTCTATTCTCTGCCGCTATCGTGGTAGGGCTTATAGCAGCCATCATTATGGTGCCTGCTGTGCGATGGTCTTTTTTCTTCTTCCTGCTCTGTTTTCCCATACTATTCATTCCAACCCATCTGCTGATGAAGCGTCTCATCGCCGACCCACAGTTCCGAAGTTCGGTGAACTTCGGTGCTCGCTTCTTGTTGTCTATAATATATGGAATAATAATAGCCATTGTGATTGCTTGTGGCAAGGGGTTCTGGATGAACGATTTGCTTGCCATAGGACCATTGTGGGGACTTGTGGCCGTAGGGGTAATCTAT
>CADBOG010000029.1 GCA_902796265.1 uncultured Bacteroidota bacterium | reverse complement strand
TAAGAAAAAACAAAAAAAAAAAAAAATCTTTCTTATAGCATTGTTCTGCTTGCCTCTCATCTCTATGGCGCAGACTAAAATCAAGGAAACTGATGTTCCCAAGTCTGTTCTTCTCTCTCTCGAGAAGACTTACGAATCCTATAAGGTTAAGACTTGGTATCAGGCTCCTGGTCAGTTTATAGCTGAATTTGTCACTGATGGTCAGAATGGTCGATGCTACTTCACCGCTAATGGAGACTGGCAGTACAGCTCGTTCCCTGTGGCTCTTGAAGAGTGCCCCACAATGATGAACACCTATTTCGTCAACAACTACCCTGGTTATCGCATCAAGAGCACCGACTATGTTGAGGAAATGAGCGGTGACAACTATTACCGCATGATTATTGTCAAGAAAGGTATCGGTTCGAAGGAATGTGAAATGATTTTCGACACTCGTGGAAAACTACAGCGTTCAACGGCTCCCGATCCCGATGTTGTCAAACGTGACTACTACACTCATAACAACCCCGATGAAGCCACTAAGGACGAGGACCTTTCGAAGACCAAGAAACCGGACAAGAAACGCTCAAAACCTGTCGAGGATGTTCCTGAGGTTGAGGCATTCACACCATCAGATGCCATCGTCGCCAACTTCAACAAGCGTTATCCTGCCCAGCGTCTCAGCCAGGGTCCTGACTGGTATGACCGTGCCGGCGACGAGTGTGTGGCATACTTCGCCAATAACCAGAAGAACAAATTCGAGGCTGTTTACAGCATGAGTGACGAGAAACTCATAAAGATTGGTAAGGTGCTTGCTAAGGATCGCTATACCAACGCTATTCTTAAGTATCTTAAGGAGAAATTCAAAGGCGAGAAATATCGCGTTGAGAAAATGGTGGTTTATGAGTATGACGCCAAATATCGTGGTGCCGATGGCAAAAAGCCTAAACCCTATACTTATGTTGTCGTAAGCCAGAAGGCTCCGGGCCATACACTCAAGTACACTCGCATGGAGTTTGACAACACGGGCCGTTTCACTGGTCTCCTTGCCCAGCCGCTTGACCCCCGCGATGTCCAGTAAGAGTTATTAACGCTTCATTAAACGTTAAGCCATGAAAAGAATAATTCTGTTGATTCTTGCCGTACTGCTAATTCCAACCGTCGCCCTCGCACAGAAACCCAAGAAGGGCGCCAAGGAGGTGAGTCCCTTTATTGAGGGTAAACAGAAGGTGCGCAAGGTCGACTACGACTCGGTGTGGAAATTCACCACTTTCGATGCCAAGAAGATATATTTCTGTGACTTTGACTATTCGACGATAGCAGCAGTTACCGATGTACGCCATCCTGACTGGGGTAATTTCACACCGGTAGTAAACTACTTGCAGACAGTATCACGCTCACCGATGCGTATCTGTGCCCTTTTTGCAGTCAATCCCTCTGTGGAGGATGAGGCTCTCCGCAAGGAGCTTGTCGAACAGGGTAGGGAAGAGGCTCTAGAGGCACTCAAAGCCTATAAGGCCTGGGCTGATGATGAGGATATGCGCAACAAGCTGCAGTTCAATGTCGGTCAGATTGATTATCGTTATTGGCAGGGTAATGACTATTTCACCACCGAGCAACCGGCAGACCAGTTGATACATGTTGGAGTTCTGCTTTATTTTGGCACCAAGAAAGTCAACCTCTTCCCCAGTGCTGCTGAAGGTGCCAAGACCTTTCCGGATGTCAAGTTCTTCCCCAATGATGCAACTGTCGTTGAATCTTGGGAGCCGATGATGGACAGCCTTGCCGCTTATCTGAATCAGAACGAGCGTCTTGAAGTGATGCTTCGCGGCTATAGTGACAATTCGGGTACGGAAGCCTATAATCTTGGTCTTTCCCGCCAACGTGCTGTTGAAATCAAGAAGAAGCTTACATCCAGAGGTGTAAGCGAATTCCGAATCGAGATTGAGGCTAAAGGCACTGCCGACCCCATTGGTGACAATGCCACATACGAAGGTCGTATAATGAACAATCGTGTGGCGATTATCATGCAGTGATTAACAATTTGTAAGTAGAGAGGGTCTAGGTCTTTTCACTCTTTCTCATGACAAACAAAGAGATATATAAGGACATCTGTGAACAGCGGCTCGATGACGTGCCGCTGTTTCAGCAATATTGGTGGATGGAGGCCGTATGTGCTGGCAAGCAATGGGATGTGGCCCTTGCGACGGAGGGCGACAAAGTGACAGGCGCTATGCCCTATCATTATGTGCACCGCCTGGGACTCACCGTCGTGCTACAACCACAGCTGACACAGTTCTCGGGGCCTGTTTATTTCAAGGATGCATTAGTTTGTCGTGATAAGGAGAGCAGACAACTATATAATAGTGTCGACACTATGAGCGAGAGCCACAGTCTCGATTTCGAGAAGAGGGTGGCATCGGAGCTGATAGCACAAATGGAGACTATCAAGCCATCGGCTGTGTTGATACACACATCGCCACGAATCACTAACTGGCTACCATTTTATTGGAAAGGGTATGCGCAGACAACACGTTACACATACCGTATTCCGGATATCAGTGATGCAGGTGCTGTGTTTGCTGCTTTTGACAAAGAGAAACGGCAGCGCAAAATCATAAAAACAGAGAGGCAGACAACGGTGCGTTTCGATATGTCGCCTTCTGACTTTGCTGCTTTCCATCGTCGTTATTGGGAGTCGAAAGGTGAGAAAGACCTGCTCTCGGAAGATTTCATCGAAAGGGTATGTACGGCGGCAATGCAGAGGTCACAGGGTGTCATTGCATCGCTACATGGCAATGACGGAACACTGCTTTCTGCCCGTTTTGTTGCATACGACAAAAATGTTGCATACTCGCTGCTTTCGGCCAACGATATGAAGTGTCACCGTAGCGGACATAGTGAGACTTTGATGTGGGCTTTGATAAAACATCTGAGCGGCAAATGCCGGGCCTTTGACTTTGAGGGAAGTATGGATGAGGGAATTGAATTTTTTTATCGCTCATTTGGAGCAATTCAGACACCTTTCTTTGAGATAAGAAAGTATCGTAACATTCTCGTCGAGCTATTGTTTAAAAGTATAAATAAATAAGATGTGACAGCGGTAACCACTTTACTCCATGACCTTGAGGGACTGAGTTTGCGAAATCTGCAGATTAGTGCCTATAGCCGCAAATCTTTGCGACGCACACTTGATGCTGCACAGTACTATCTTGAGATATACAACCATGCCTTAGACAAGGCGTTGCAACTCTGCTCCTTGTCTCCTGCCGAGATGACTGTTGTGGATTATGGGGGAGGGCACGGACTGTTGGGCATCCTCGCCAAGCGTGTGGGCTTTGGAAGGGTGATTTATGTCGACTACAATACCGACGCATTCCGCACTGTTGGTGTACTGTCGCAAATGTTGGGTAGTGGCCCTGATGTTATGTTGATGGGAGATGCAAGCACATTGGCCGAATGGTGTCGTAAAAACAATGTGCGTCCTGACGCGTTATTGGGTATGGACGTAATAGAACATATCTATGTGCTAGACACTTTTTTCGGTGCTTTGCATGAGATATCCCCCAAGATGAAGATGGTGTTCACCACAGCTTCGACACCATATAACAAGCGTGTGCTTCGTCGTCTGCACAAGGCAATGCGGAAAGACGAAGAGGGTACATCGCGCAGTAAGGGATTCTTGCAGCTGCGCTACGAACATATCATGAAACTACATCCTGATATGTCGGAACGGGAGGCAATGCAATGGGCAAAAGACACACGAGGGTTGACTTATGGCGACGTCGAACGTTCCATCGAAGCCCAGTCGCCAAACCTACTTCTTGACCCACACAACACATGCGATCCTGAGACTGGCAGTTGGACGGAGCGCGTGCTTCCAATCGATGACTATCGCCAAATTCTGGCTCCATACGGTTTTGGGCTGCATGTATTGCCAGGGTTCTACAATGAGTATTGCCGCGGACCAAAGGCTTGGGCGGCACGCCATTACAACCGCCGCATTGAGAGAGCTCCTGACAAAGAGCCAACCGGTTTTTTCGAGCGTCGCAGGATGAATAAGGCGTTGAAAGTGGCTCCTTTTATTTTTTTGGTTATAAGTTAGCTTGACTGGTGGAATCGGGAGAATAAACCATACTGAAAATAATATTTTGCATTGAATATAAAGTTGATAGTGGTCTCAAAGACCGATGAGAAATATCTTCAGCAAGGCATAGATATCTACATCTCGCGACTAAAGCATTATGTCAATTTCGAGATGGTTGTCATTCCTGCTTTGAAAGACCAGAAAGGTGCTTCGCCTGATGAGATTAAGGAACGTGAGGCGGCACTGCTCCTCAAACAACTGGAGAAATGTGACCGAGTGGTCCTTCTTGACGAACATGGGACAGAACATACATCAGTGGCTTTCTCGCAATATCTGCAGAAACAGATGAACGCTGGTGTCCGCAATCTTGCTTTTGTCGTTGGTGGTGCTTTTGGCTTTGCCCAGTCGGTATATGCTGCAGCCAACGACAAAGTGTCACTGTCGAAGATGACATTCAACCATCAGATGGTCAGACTTTTCTTTGTCGAGCAACTGTACAGGGCATTCACCATTATTCGCCATGAACCATACCATAATGAATGATTTGTTTTTTTGAATCACATCAGATGTGGTGATAGTAGAGCACCATGATAAAAAAAACTTATTGTAAATCCTTGCAGAATTAGAAAAAAATACTAATTTTGTACTTCTCCAGTAAAAACAATTGTTTAACTATAATTCTGAAATAAAATAAGATATGAAAGTAAGAGATATCGTGGAAGCTCTGAACCTTAAGGTTCTTTCTGGTCAACAGGGCCTTGATAAGGAAGTTGAAGGCTGCTATGTTTCTGACCTCCTCAGTGATGTTATGGGCAATGCCGAGATGAATAACATCTGGATCACACTCCAGACCCACAAAAACGTGATGGCTATTGCCTCCCTAAAGGAGCTCGCTGCCGTTATCCTCGTCAAGGGTCAGTCCGCAAGCGATGATACCTTGGAGCAGAGCAACGATGAGGGCATCCCGTTCCTCTCTACCGATGAAGAGACTTTCGATACCGCTGGCAAAATCTATATGTTGCTGAATGGGAAGTGATAGGTGATGCCTGAAACTCTACATCCATACAAGGCAGACCTTCATATCCATACTGTTCTTTCTCCTTGTGGTGACTTAGAGATGAGTCCTTCGGCTATCGTCAAGGTGGCAGCGGCACGAGGGTTGGATATGATAGCTATTAGTGACCATAATACTACACGCCAAGTCAAAGTGGCGCAGAAAATTGGTCGCGACAATGGCCTTTTTGTGCTTGGTGGAGTAGAAGTTACGTCTCAAGAAGAGGCACATTGCCTGTGCTATTTCGCCAATGACAATCAATTGGATGAATTCCAAGAATTCCTTGATGCTCATCTGCCACCTATCCCTAATGACGAAGATAAGTTCGGCTATCAGCTTATCGTAGACGAGAATGACGAGATTGTAGGTGAGGAAGAGTATCACTTGCTCAACGCAATAGATGTCGACATCGACGGAATATACGACGAGGTGCATCGCATCGGAGGTCTTTTTATTCCGGCACATATCAATAAAGGAACAACATCGCTGGTTAGCCAGTTGGGTTTTGTACCGCCCGACTTGAAAGCCGATGGATTGGAAATCAATTTCCGCACCACGAGGGAGGAAACCATCAAGAAGGCTGCATATCTCAAGCGCTTCACCTTCATTACTGACAGTGATGCCCATTTTATTGACAATGTTGGTGATGTCTATAATGTCATCTATATGGCGCACCGCAATTTCGAAGAGTTCCGTATGGCTCTTGCCGGAGAGGAGGGACGATACATAGACACAACCTATTTCCGCGAGCACAAACTACCACGCTTGAAGTAGATTGTAAGTTGTTTATTTTTAGATGAAAAGAATAAAAGTTGATACTAAAAGCTTAAAATTTACAAATTATTTGAAATAAAAGTGTAATTTTGCAAGAATCATCTTAATGCGGTGTTTTGTATAAAATGCTGTCTTTAAATATGAAATAATAATTTTACTAACTAAAAAATAAGTATTATGTCATTGCTTTCAACATTGTTGGAAATGTCTGCTGAAGCAGCAAAATTCGTTGGTGTTCTCGGTGCCGGTATCGGTGCTGGTTTGGCTGCTATCGGTGCCGGTCTCGGTATCGGTAAGATTGGTCAAGGCGCCATGGAAGGCATTGCCCGTCAGCCTGAGGCTGCAGGCACAATCCGTACCACTATGATTATCGCCGCCGCTCTTGTCGAGGGTGTCGCTTTCTTCGCTGTGGTCATCTGCCTC
>CADBOG010000028.1 GCA_902796265.1 uncultured Bacteroidota bacterium | reverse complement strand
GTGGGCGTTGGTACCATCGGTATACAACTCAATTTCTAATTTCTCGTTTCTAATTTCTAAGTCTTTTAGGTCGAGTTCGACATCGCGAGCAGTCCAGTTGGTGATGCCGCCGATGTACCAGGTGTCGCCTTTGCGGCGGGCGGTGACGATGTATTCGCCCACCTCGCCCTGCAGCACGCGTGTCTCGTCCCACACAGTCGGTATCTGGGCTACGAAGCGCGTATAGTCTGGCTCTTTCTCATAGTTTGTCGGAGAGTCGCAAAGCATTGTCAGCGGTGCGTCGAGCACTATGTAGAGTGCCAGCTGGTGGCATCGTGTACCTTGACTCATGGGTTCATTCCAGCAGGGATGGAAACTGTTGCGGCAACCGTTGAGCATGGCTCCTGGTGTGTAATCCATGGGGCCTGCTGCTTGGCGTATAAATGGTATCTCAGTATCGTAGCGCATCTGATCCCATTCCAATTGTGCCCAGCGCATCTGTTCAAGTCCAAAGACACCTTCGAAGTTGAGCACATTGGGGTATGTGCGTGTGAAACCAGCTGGCTTGAAAGCACCGTGGAAGTCGACAACAAGGTGGTATTTGGCACACATCGCTGCTGTACGGCGATAGAAGTCGACAACAAGTTGGTCGTCCCTATCCATAAAGTCGACCTTGAAACCAGCAATGCCCATCTCGCTGTAGTGCTTGCAGACATGTTCCATGTCGCGCTCGAAGGCATAATAGCCTGCCCAGAGAATTATGCCTACATTACGCTCACGTGCATATTTTACCAACATCGGCAGGTCGATTTCTGGCACCACTTGGAACAGGTCGGCTTTGCCATTGACTGCCCATCCTTCGTCGAGGATGACATACTCTATGCCATATCGGGATGCGAAGTCGATGTAGTGCTTGTAGGTATCGTTGTTTATTCCGGCCTTGAAATCAACCGAGGCGGCGTTGCTACCATCGGGTAGCGTCCCGTTGCCGATGTTCCAGTTGTTCCACCAATCCCATGCCACCTTGCCAGGTCGTATCCAGCTGAGGTCGTCAGAAGATGTGGCTGCTCCTTGTGAGTTGCCTCCTATCCTTGACGGCTCCGCCAAAAGGTAACTCATGTTGTTCATGGCAATCTCTTCGGCTGAGCCCACCATCATGATTCGCCAGGGGAAAAGCTTTGTCTTGTCCATCTTGGCTATATAACCCTCGCGCTCTTTCACGATCAGCTGCAGGTTGTTGTGGCCGCCTTGCTCCACGCGTTTGGGTAGCGGCGCATGTTCTCCGATAAGTGTCGTCATTGCTCCGGTGGCATGGAGATAAAGTCCTGGGTAGTCGAGCAATGCCGATTCGGTGATGCACATTTTCAGGCCGTTGTCAGCGTGAATCATCAGGGGAAGAAAGCAAAGGCGGCGTTTGTCGAGCTCTGAAAGATGCTTGGTTACATAGTGGTTCTCGAACGAGGTGCTGTATTGTATCTCGTGGCGTGTCGAGTCGAAGCTGATTGTGTATGGCGCCGTTACTTTCAAATCTTTAGGGATGTTGTAAGAAACCAATTCGTGTTCCACTATCCCGGGTTCTCCATCCCATACAAAGCGGTATGCTATGCCTTCATTGTAAGCGCGGAACACTAACGATATGCCCTCTTTCATCTTTAGAGTCAGTTCGTTGTAATGGTTTCGCATCGACGACTGACGGTAGAAAGGGGAGGGGATGATTTCGTCAACATTTCTGCGGCTGGTTTTCTTGATGTTTAGTCTGTCGGTTTTCTTGCCATTCTGTATATAATTCAACATTATCGGAGATGCTACAAGAATTGTATGGTTGTCGAAGGTGACATCGTAGGTAATGCTATTGTTGTTGGCTACGATATTGGTTTTCAATCGCCCATCGGGAGAGGTAAGATTGTATGTCTTTTCTTTTGCCATGAGGCTTGACATCAACGACAAAAGGGCTATCATGAAGGCTATTTTTCTCATAGGATTGGTGTTGCTTGGTTATAGGAAACAGAAATATCTACCAAGAAAACGCATATTTTCAAAAAAAATTCTATTTTTGCAAACTTTTTTGGCTTTTGTGATGCACTTATATGTTAAAAACCATTAACCTGCACTATGCGCGGCATTGTATTCTTATTATCGCTTTTATCATTTGTTGCTTTTGCCTTAGGGCAGGACACGATAGTGATGCTTCAGACGGGGGTGCAGTCGGTAAGACTTGACCCAGGACAAAGCATTGTCGTGCTTGACCCAGGTGGCAACGACAATTATCCTGGTAATTGCGATTCAAGACTTAACATTATATCTAATGCTGGCACCTCTATCAGGGTTCATGGTTGGGTATCTCTCGACAGTCCGAATGATGTTGTGGGTGTGTTCAACTATCGTCAGGATTTTTTCCATAATATGGTCTCTCGCTCTGGTTCTGAGCCTATTGATGTCATTTGCACATCTTCTATCGCCATCATCTCTTGTTGGACTAACACTTATATTCACAATCGAGGTTTTGGACTTACGGTGACAGCTTTTAGTGGCGAGGAAAGCACTATAAGTGATGTTAATGTTGACAACATTACAGGCACTACCGCAGATATCTCGTGGCATGATTCAAGTCCTGCTATGGAATGGACTGTCAAATATGGGGAGACTCCTGCCGAGCTCAATCGTGAGATTAACACCCGCACCCCCGATATTACGCTGACTGGATTGCGTCCTCACAAGACTTATTTCTTCAAGATTTTCAACAACCGCACATATCTCTTGGACGACACGATTGAATCTGTCCATTACTTCAACACTGTTGGTCCTCCGCCCGTAGCTTGCATCCCTTATGACGATCTTGAGTCGCAATGGGTTACATGTAAGGTGGGAGAATACTATTTCCCCGACCAATCTGAAGAGATATGGGATTATGGAGAATATTCGTCAGCTTCGCGTCATACTGTCTGCCACGATACTTCGGCTCGCGACACAAATACTGGTGGGCTTTTGCGGATGATTCCTGAAGGGTTCAGCACTTCTGTAAGGCTTGGAAACAATGTGGGAGGTTCCCTACAGGAAAGCATCACCTATGAATATTATGTAGACACAGCTGTAACGCCTTTGCTTATCATGCGCTACGCTGCCGTTCTAGAAGATCCTGATCATGATCTTTCTAACCAGCCGAAGTTCACCTTTAATATATATGATATATTTGAACTTCCCATTGACAGCCGCTGCTATTCTGCACAATTTGTATCAAATGCAAATATGGGGTGGAACAACCATTCGGATACTATAGAAATGTATGATGGATCAACGGCTCTTTTCAATAATGTTATGTGGAAGGATTGGACCGCAGTAGGCATCGACCTTGCTCCGCTGCATGGTCAGACTATTTTCATCAGGCTCTCCACCTACGACTGCTCTCAAGGTGGTCATTATGGCTATGCCTATTTTGTGTTCGAATGTGGTAGTAAGGCGGTGAAAGCAGAGAACTGTGGTTATGCGACAGAGAATGTCTTCACAGCCCCCGACGGATTCAGCTATAACTGGTACAATGGTTTGGAGCCGGAAATCACATTGAGTGACAGCCAGTCGCTGGCGGTGACCGAGACGGGCGATTATTACTGCACTCTTGGTTTTGTGGGAGCAGCTTCCGGAGAGGCTTGCTCATTTGATATAAGTGCCCGTTCGGGTTACCGATACCCAAAGGCTGATTACGAAGTCAGGATTGAGGGCACAGACGACTGTGAGACATACGTGCGGCTCGTGAATCGCAGCGTGGTGACAAGTGACGAGGCTCGCCAAAATCCTATTGGCGAACAATGCGAGGAATCGTGGTGGATGATTGACGACAGCCTTTTTGTCTCTTCGCTTTACAGCCCTTTGTTCCTCCTTCCGCCTGGCAACCATGAAGTCACTATGGTGGCTATCCTTAGCGGTGGAGCTTGTACTGATACAGTGCATGGCTCTTTCTGGGTCAGTAATCCTTGCGACGACACGGTCTTCGCTCACGTGTGTGCTGGGACGGGTTATAGGCTTTTTGATACAACTCTATTCCAACCTGGCGTTTACGAGCGTGATAGCGGCTACCATCATCGCACACTCTTCCTCGATGTGGGGCAACAATATGATACTGTCAGGATGAGTATCGTCGTCGCTGAATCCCAGCTGCCTTTCCGCTGGGGTGGCGAGACATTCACAGAAGGGGTCGAAGAGCATCGCATGAACGTTAGGGATATGTGGGGATGCGACAGTATAGTCATCGTCGATGTCATTGTTGTGGAAGAATATCTGATCCATATCGATACCTCGTTGTGCGAGAGTCAGCTGCCTCTTGTGTGGGGCGACTCTCTACTCTACGAGCCGGGATTGTATACCCAGAATTTCGTCAACAGATGGGGTTTGGACAGCATAGTAGAAATTCAGCTAACGGTGATGCCCGACAAGCACACTTCCGTTCGTGCCGCTATCTGCAAAGGCAATGCTTTCACTTGGATTGATGGTGTCACCTATTATGAGCCGACATCGCAGCCGCAATGGGTCTTGAATACTGTCAATGGTTGTGACTCCATCATTAATCTTATTCTTGTAGAGGAACCAGGCATTGTTGCTTCGATGAATATCGCTCCAAGGATTGTTGATTTCGAGAACGATAAGGTGACCTTGAGTGATGTCACGCAAGGGAGCAAAACTCGGCTGTGGGTTTATGGCGACTCGTTCGACACTTCGCGAGTGGCTGTCTTTCAGTTCCCTGCCGACAAAGATAGCCTCTCTGTTATGCTCATTGCCAGCAGTGCCAACGGCTGTATCGACACGGCATTCGATATTGTCCTTGCCGACCATGCTGTTGTATGGGCACCCAATGTCTTCACTCCCGACGAGGAAACTAATCACGAGTTCCGTATATTTGGTCATGGTTTGCTCACAGCTACAGCCACTATCTACACACGTCAGGGACTTTTTGTCACCACTTTCGATGCCCTTCAGGAAGGATGGAACGGCACTTACTTAGGACGCCCATGTCCTCAAGCCGCCTATGTCTGGAAACTAGAATACACCACCCAGGCTCAACCCCGCCAACCCAAGCAATCCAAAGGAACAGTACTATTAATAAGGTAAGTGAGAATTGAGAATTGAAAATTGAGAACATTATAAAGCAATCTTGTGGTTTCCAAGTAGCTCCCAAGTACTTCCCAAGTAGCTCCCAAGTAGCTCCCAAGTAGCTCACTCGTATTACCCATACAGTACCCATACAGTAGCCATACAGTAGCCATACTCGACTGTATGGCTACTGTATGGCTACTGTATGTGTACTGTATGGCTACTGTATGGGAGCTCCCTTTGAGCTACTTGGGAAGTACTTGGGAAGAGCGAGGGAAAAACTAAACTAAATTGAGAATTGAAAATTGAAAATTGAGAATTGGAACCTGAAACGGCCGAAGGCCACTTGAAACCTGAAACTTGAAACCTGAAACGGCCGAAGGCCACCTGAAACCTGAAACCTGAAACTTGAAACCTGAAACGGCCGAAGGCCACCTGAAACCTCCCCCTGTTGATAACATCACCCCAAATACCCCTTAAAATAGGCTTAAAGTACTGACCCAACGCAACATACACGCATATTTGCAATTTTTGCATCGCAAGACCCCAATTTTTGCAAAAAAACGTCTTTTGTCATCCGGTTTGCGGGCGCAAAACCGCCCCGATGAAAAAAAAGTTCAATTTTTT
>CADBOG010000027.1 GCA_902796265.1 uncultured Bacteroidota bacterium | reverse complement strand
CCCGACGTCAACTCTGTTTTTTTGTTACAACCTGTAGCTATCAATGCCATAGTTGCGATTGTTAAAATGGTTTTTTTCATATAGTTAATATTATATTTTGTTTTCAAACCGAATTGCAAAAATACAACTTTTTTTAAATATCAACATTAAAACTCATCCTCTACCTTGTCTACCCTGTATAGTTTGTCTCCCCTCCTCAAGGGTTCGGAAGTGGCGAAACTGAAGCGGTCACCTTGCCGCACTTCATCGACAGGGTCGCGCTCAAGGCGCAGCTCCTCAACGACAGCACGATAAACCCCCGTCGTTTCGCCTATGACCATTATGGTATCGCCTGGACGCAGCACTTCGGCTGTCTGTATCTGTGCCTCAGCCACTGCTATGCGGTTGAAATAGTTCTTGACAAGTCCAAGATATACTTTATTTTCAGTAGCTTGCGAGCCATAACGCTCAGTCCATTCACCCATCTTCCTACCCATATAGTAGCCATCCCAGAAACCGCGATTGAAAACCGTAGCCAGCCGCTGTTTCCATTCGGCAATGCGTTCTTTTGTGTATGTGCCTTCGGCTATGGCGGCAACAGCTTCCTTGTAGCACTCGGTAACTGTTCTCACATAGTCAGCACTTCTCCCCCGCCCTTCAATCTTGAGCACCCTCACCCCTGCTTTCACTATCTTGTCGAGGAAGTCGATGGTACACAAGTCTTTGGGCGACATGATATACTTGTTGTCGACCACCAATTCCATATCCGATTCCAAATCCTTGACCAGATATTCGCGACGACATAGTTGAAGACAAGCACCGCGATTGGCACTGTAGTTATAGTTGTCGAGAGAGAGGTAGCACTTACCGCTAACTGACATGCAGAGAGCTCCGTGAGCAAATACCTCTATCTGAACCAGGTCTCCCTTTGGACCACGAATGTCGT
Source organism: uncultured Bacteroidota bacterium (assembly GCA_902796265.1). GTDB lineage: Bacteria > Bacteroidota > Bacteroidia > Bacteroidales > P3 > Colimorpha. The sequence goes on along the minus strand of CADBOG010000027.1, from coordinate 36,472 downwards.
TATCCTTTATATATTGGGTAATCTCAGCCACCTGACGCAATGGCAGTTCCCTCGCCGTAACCATTACATCGGCATACTGTGAGAAGAAACGCACCGCCTCAATGTTGCTTATGTTGCATTGTGTTGAGATATGCACCTCAACGCCAATACTGTTGGCATAGGTAATCACAGCCATATCGCTGGCAATGATAGCACTCACACCAACCCGTTTGGCCTCATCCACTAGACGATGCATCTCATCAATCTCGTGGTTGTAGATGATGGTATTGACAGTCAAATAGGTACGCAAACCATTTGAATGAGCAATACCACATATCTTCTCGAGGTCTTCTATCGAGAAATTGGCGGCCGAGCGCGACCGCATATTTAGGTTACCGACACCAAAATAAATGGCATCGGCTCCTCCCTGAATAGCAGCCTGCAGGCTCTCGTAAGAGCCTACAGGCGCCATTATTTCGATTTTTTCTTGTGTCATCAAATTCTTGTAATATGTACCTCGACCTCACCCAATTCAGCTTCTTGTCCTGGAAAAGACTTTCCGGTGAATGTACAGTCGTTAGCGGTGATTTTGATGATTGTAAAAACACCCTCACCATGACGGTGCACAATAGTCAATTTGTCGCCCTTGACGTTCCAAGTGAAGTCATTATTTTCAGTTACACCATTGTCGCTGACAATGCCTGTACCGTCTTCGTTTATAGTGATCTGAATCACTCCTTGAACTTGGGCCACCTCGCCATTAATTTTCAGTCCGTCGACATTCCATTTGCCGACAATCATCTTGGAGTAGTCAGTTTCATTGGTCTGAGTACCAGGTTCCTGTTTTTCTTTGTTGCATGAGGTGAAAGATACCACCATTGCTACAAGGCAAAAAGCCAAATAAAAAAGTTTTTTCATAAGAATGGATTTTTAAAGATTAATAATGATTATTTTGAAAAAATGATGTCTGATTCAATTCATATTATATAGGTCAAAAACATTCATCGTCGACCACTTGGTTGGTTTGACTCCATCGTCGCGTACCGTGGCATCGTAATGCATAACATTTCCCGCCAAGGTCTTGTTGACAAAAGCCTCAAACTCTTCATACATATTCATTTGCTGCGCTGCAATCTCATGACCAAGACCCTCGAAAATGAATAGCCAATGTGGATAGCCCTCCTTCTCGAAAATCTTGTGCAACTTCTTAGGGCCATATAAACCTGAACGAAGCAGCGGAGGAAACTTTTTGTAGTTCACAATCTTGTCAGCATTGCCATGCAGGAAGAATGTGGGTGCCGGACTCTTGGCATATTTGGGGCGCTCGCCGTCGGCATAGATTGCTCCTGAAAAGGCTACAACAGCGGCAGGTTTCCACCCCGTGGGCAAAGTGGAGGCTGGTGCCAATTCATTCGCCCTGCAGTAATCAAGCTGCAATGAAGTGATAGCCCCTGCACTGCTACCACACAGCACGATACGATTAGATGAGATACCAAGCTTAGCGGCATTACTGCAAAGATATGCTACAGAAGCAGAAGCATCCTCGGTAGCCATATAGATAGCTTCGCGGAAGACATCACGCATATTGAATAGCGAAACGGTATCGAAGTTCACCTCCGGTATGTGCAATCTATAGTCGATAGCCACAGCAGTAAAACCGCGTTGAGCCAGTTTCTGACAAAACTCGCGGACATTCTTTACTGTACGTGAGCCCATAGCAAAGCCACCACCAAACATGTAGACAACACATGCTGAATCGGCTCGAGCCACCTTTGGCTTATAAACATCCAAAAGCATTGCACGGTCACCATATCGCACATATTCATACGTTTGCGGCACAACAGTATCGCAAATTGTTCCTTGAGCATCAAGCAAAAGAGGAAAGAGGAATAATATAATGAACAGTTTCTTCATACTCAAAACCTAAAACTAACTCCCGCACCAAATCCCATTCTATTGTAATTGATATAGTTATCATCTTCTGGCCATTCGCTGAGGAATGCTCGTGACACACTCAATGTCAGTTTCACTTTCTCGTTGCCAAAACGCATCATCAGCTGCGGCTCCAGCAAGAAATGAGGGGTGTCATGCGTCTCCTCAAGCGTGGTGCCCTCGTCATTAATCAGTACACGCTCCCAATTAGGCATCATCAGACCTCCCTTTATTCCTAAGCCCCAATCGAAATTGCGGTCAAAGACCTTGTTCCATCCAAGATTAATCTGACTATATACCATATTATAATAACCAGAAATCTCTCTGCGTTTGTTTGTAGAGCCTGTAGAGTCGAACGATGCACCACGAGCATAACCAATATAACATTCAAGCACCGAAGTACCAATCTTGTTGTATGTTCCAGCAGCCACCTGAAGATGGTAGTTACCAAAGTCGGCTACCGATGCAGCAGCCTGCACACCCAAGAGCGGCAACGGTGCGTATGCAAACGACAAATCCAAAGTAGGGACAGCCAACAGAGGCGTAGTTGCAGTAACAGAAACGTCAAGTTGCATATCCCCCTGCTCCTCGAGAAGTGGAATTGCAATATTATGGGGACGATACATGACGCACGACGACATCAATACCGTCAGTAAAAGACTAACTATCAGTATTTTTCTCATCTTATAAAAAACCTTTAACAGACTTTAATCATTTTGCAAAAATACGAAAAAAAACAATAATGTATAAATAAATAATGAATAAAGATTTAACAAATAAAATGAGCAAACACTTTATTCTATCAACTTTAATTCGTACTTTTGCAATTGGAAATGACTACATATTTCCATCTCAACTTATTAATACTAAACACAATAAATCGTTTTCATCCTCATGGAAAAAACACAATTCCGTACAGAAACTGACCTTCTTGGTTCTCGCGATGTTCCACAAGATGCCCTCTACGGCATTCAAACCGAGCGCGCTATCGAAAACTTCTATATCAGCGGCCAACTAATGAGCTCATACCCCAACTTTATTAAAGGTATGGCTATTACCAAAAAGGCTGCAGCAATGGCTAACGTCAAAGTGGGTATGATCACCCCCGAACAAGGCGAGGCCATCATCTGGGCTTGCGACCAACTCCTCGCAGGACGCTACCATAACCACTTCCCCATCGATATGATTCAAGGCGGCGCTGGCACATCGACCAACATGTGTGCCAATGAAGTCATCGCCAACCTCGCACTCGAACGCATGGGACACCATCGCGGCGAGTACCAATACTGCTCCCCTAACGACGTTGTCAACGCAAGCCAAAGCACCAACGATGCCTATCCTTGCGCTATCCACATGGCTATGTGCCTGGAACACTTGGAATTCTACCCTCGCCTTGAGCGTATGATTGATGCCCTCGACAAGAAATCGAAGGAGTTCGCTCACGTCATCAAGATGGGTCGCACCCAGCTGCAAGACGCTGTGCCTATGACTCTTGGACAGACTTTCGGAGGCTTTGCAGCATCGCTGCGCGGCGAAGTAACCAACCTGAGAACAGCCGCCGACGAATTCCTCACTGTCAATATGGGTGCCACCGCTATTGGAACAGGTATCTGCTCAAAGCCCGGCTACAGCGAAGCCTGCATCGAAGCCCTTCGTCAGATTACTGGTTGGGAAATCAATCTTGCAGACAACCTCATTGAGGCAACTAGCGCCACAAGCTGCATGATTCAGTATTCCAGCGCTATGAAGCGTATGGCTATCAAAATCAACAAGATGTGCAACGACTTGAGACTCCTTTCCTCTGGTCCCCGTTGCGGATTTAACGAGATTCATCTTCCAGAACGCCAACCAGGAAGCTCTATTATGCCCGGAAAGGTCAACCCTGTGATTCCTGAGGTTATGAACCAAGTCTGCTACAAGGTGATTGGCAACGATATGACTATCAGCCTCGCTAGCGATAACGGTCAGTTGGAACTCAACGTTATGGAGCCTGTCATCGCCTACACACTCTTTGAGAGCATCCACCTCTTGGAGAACGGATTAGACACTCTCCGCACGTTCTGTATTGACGGTATCCAGGCCAACGAGGAACGCTGCCGTCAGCTTGTTGAGCACAGCATTGGTATCGTCACCATGCTTAACCCAATTATCGGCTACAAACAGAGCACAAAGATTGCCAAGGAAGCCTCAGAAACAGGACGCGGTGTCTATGAACTTGTCCTAGAGCATGGTCTCCTCACCAAGGAACAACTCGACACCATCCTCAAGCCTGAAAACATGCTCAAACCATTCGATATAGAATTGTGATGACATACAAGATAACCAAAGGACTGGATATCAATATTCCCGGTACAGCCCAAAGGCATATTGCAGAACTAGCCGACGCTAAGTATTATGCCGTAAAGCCAAGCGACTACGTGGGTATGGTGCCACGATTGCTGGTTGCAGAAGGCGACAGCGTCAAAGCCGGTACACCTCTCCTCGAAGACAAGCAGCATCCGGGAATCCCTTACGTTTCCCCCGTTAGCGGCGTGGTACATGCTGTGGTTCGCGGCGAGAAACGAGCTCTACTGGCGGTAGTCGTCAAGTCGGATGGCAAACAGGAAAGTGTTTGTTTTCCAACATTTGACTTAGACAAATGCGATACTGCTGCCGATAAGACGGATTTGCAATCCAACCTCCGCAAGCAGATGATTGATTCCGGTCTTTGGACACTCCTACGTCAACGCCCATTTGGAATTGTTCCACCACCCGACAGTAAGCCAAAGGCTGTGTTTGTCAGTGCTTTCGACAGCTCGCCACTTCCTGTCAATTACGAATTCGTATTGCAAGACCGTGTGGAAGATTTCCAAATGGGCATTACCGTCCTCGCCAGTATCGTAGGCAAGGTACACATTTCTATCGGCAAATTGGAAAACAAAAAACCGCCCCGCTCTTTTACCAAGAACATGAAGCCTCCGCGCGAACCGTTTTTCACCAACATCCAAAATGCCGAAATACACTCCTTCGAAGGCAAACACCCAGCGAGTCTTGTAGGTACACAAATCGCGAAGATTGACCCCATCAACAAAGGCGAACAGGTGTGGACTGTAAACCCACAAGATGTGGCCATCATCGGACACTTGTTCCGCACAGGCGAGTATCGTCCTGAACGCACCGTCGCCCTTTGTGGTCCCGTAGTTAAAGACCCTCACTATATGCGTCTTATAAGCGGTGTCTCGCTACGCAGCCTTGGCATTGAGAGCACTACAGGCAACGACATCCGTTTTATATGCGGCAACGTGCTCAGTGGGACAGCAGAAAGTATAGATGGATTCCTATCCTCTAGCTGCGACAAGGTCAGCGTTCTTCCCGAAGGCGACTACTACGACTTTCTCGGATGGTTGCGTCCCAACTTCAAGAAGTTCAGTTTCTCACGCACCTTCCTCAGCGGTTTCCTTTCAAGATTCAAGGGTTGTACTCCAAAATATGATTTCGATACAGGCAGACATGGAAGCCATCGTCCTCTCTTCGTAACTGGCGAATTTGAAAAGCTTACCCCTCTTGACATCTACCCCATGCAGCTCATCAAAGCCTGCATCATAGGCGACATCGAGTTGATGGAGAACCTCGGAATCTATGAGGTGGAACCAGAAGATTTGGCCCTCTGCGAATTTGCTGACACTTCCAAAACCGAAATCCAGGCAATTATCCGCAACGCCCTTGAAACCATCAGAAAAGATGGATAATTTATTCAATTATTACAGATGATGTTTATTCGTGACATTTTTGATAAACTAAAGCCCAAATTCAGCAAAGGCGGACGCTTCGAGAAGTTCTCTTCTACTTTCGAGGCTTTCGAGTCGTTTGCCTTCACGCCCAACACCGTCACCGGCAGCGGGCAACGAGCCTACAAGGGGAGCCATATACGCGATGCCGTCGACCTTAAGCGTACCATCATCACTGTGGTCATCGCTTTGATGCCGGCACTCCTCTTCGGCATGTGGAATATCGGTCATCAGACATCCGTTGCCTACAGCCTCGACTGGGGCTTCTGGCAAGAATTCTGGAACGGATTCCTCCGCATGCTGCCCATCATTGTGGTTTCGTATGTCGTAGGTCTCGTTATCGAATTCTTCTTCGCCGAAATCCGTCATGAGGAGGTCAGCGAGGGATTCATCGGCACAGGAATGATTATAGCCATGATTGTTCCTGTCACCGTCCCCTTGTGGCAACTTGCTTTAGCTGTTGCTTTTGCCGTAGTTATCGGCAAAGAGGTCTTCGGTGGCAGCGGCTACAATTTCCTCAACCCCGCACTCGTGGCTCGCGCATTCCTATTCTTCAGCTATCCCACTCACATGTCGGGCGACTCGGTATGGATTGCCACACCATTCCACTTTACCGGTGATGCCGTCACGGGTGCAACGCCACTCGGACAACTGATGGCAAGCCAGCCACTATCGGCTTCTGCTATTGATATGTTTATTGGCACAATACCCGGTAGCACTTGCGAGACATCTGTTGTTGCAATCCTCTTGGGTGCTGTCCTTCTTCTCCTGACTGGCATCGCCAGCTGGCGCATCATGCTTAGCGTTGTCATCGGAGGCGGACTGATGGGATTGCTATTCAATGCAATCGGAGCCAACGAATACATGCAACTGCCTTTCTACTACCACTACCTGATGGGCGGTTTCGCCTTCGGATGCGTATTTATGGCAACCGACCCTGTGACTGCTGCACAAACCAATACAGGCAAATGGATTTATGGTTTCCTCATAGGAGCCTTTGCCGTCCTACTGAGAGTCCTCAATCCCGCCTATCCTGAGGGAATGATGCTCGCCATTCTGCTTATGAACTGCTTCGCGCCCCTCATCGACCATTGTGTAGTGGCCCGCAACATCAACAAACGTAAAAAACGCTGGCTCGCAGCAGAAAGGAGGACTGTCTGATGAAGAATTTCTCCAACAGATACATGCTGCTCTACGCTCTCGGACTTGCAGCAATAGTAGCATTAGTGCTTACCATTGTCAGCGTAAGCTTGAAGCCGTTGCAAACCCGCAACCAGCAAGCCGAAACAAAGCAGATGATACTCAAAACCATCGGTATCGAAGCCACTTTGGAAGATGCCGACAAACTCTACTCAGAACGCATTGAAGAGGCTAAGACCAATGCTGGCCTTCCCTACTACAATTATGACAACGGCATCATCATACCCCTTAACGGTAATGGCCTATGGGGACCCATCTGGGGTTACATTGCTCTTGGCAAAGACCTTTCAGTTGTAGGTGCTGTCTTCGACCACAAAGGTGAAACCCCAGGTCTCGGCGGCGAGATTGCCACCGACAATTTCGCTCAACGTTTCATCGGAAAAGAATGGATTGACCAACCCATCGTTCTGAAGAAAAATGCCGACAAAGGAAATACTCACGAGGTCGATGCCATCAGCGGAGGTACCATGACAAGCAACGGCGTAACTGAGATGCTTGCTAAAGCTTTTGAAGAATACAGCGAACTGTTCGAGTCGTGGGAAAACAGCCAAGCAATTGCAGAACTAACAAAGGAGGAACAACAATGAAGAACACCGATTTAATAAAACTCCCTTTCAGCAAGAACAACCCCATCCTTGTACAAGTGCTGGGCATCTGCTCTTGTCTGGCTGTCACGGCACAGCTGAAACCGGCAGTCGTAATGGCTCTCAGCGTTACCGTTGTGGTGGTGTTGGCAAACGTAATCATCTCTTTACTGAGAAACACCATCCCGCCACGCATCCGCATCATCGTGCAACTCGTTGTAGTATCGACGCTCGTAGTGCTCGTTGACCAAGTTCTTAAGGCATACATGTACGACGTAAGCAAACAACTCTCGGTATTCGTAGGACTTATCATCACCAACTGCATTGTCATGGGACGTCTCGAAGCTTTTGCTATGGTGCAAAAACCATGGGCAAGCTTCCTCGACGGACTTGGCAACGGCCTCGGATATAGCGTAATCCTTATTGTGCTGGGATTTGTCCGCGAGCTTTTTGGTAGCGGAACCCTTTGGGGCTACCCTGTTTTGGAAAAGCTGGGGTTATACAATATTGGATACGAGAACAACGGACTCATGATTATGCCACCGATGGCACTCATCCTCGTCGGTATCATCATTTGGATTCACCGCAGCCGCAACAAAGAACTCTGTGAATAAATTGTTTGAATCAAATGGAATACGTTAATATCTTCATCAAATCGATTTTTATCGACAATATGATTTTCGCCTTCTTCCTCGGCATGTGTTCCTACCTTGCCGTATCGAAGACCGTAAAGACCTCCTTGGGACTCGGTGTTGCAGTCACATTCGTGCTACTCATCACTGTCCCTGTCAACTATTTGCTCGACAAATACATCCTCCAAGCCGGTGCGCTCTCATGGGTATCACCCGCTTTGGCCGATGTCGACCTTAGCTTCTTGAGTCTCATACTCTTTATCGCTGTTATCGCAGCAATCGTCCAGATTGTAGAGATGGTTATCGAGAAATACTCTCCAGCACTCTACAATGCATTGGGTATCTTCCTGCCATTGATTGCCGTCAACTGCGCTGTCCTTGGTGGATCACTCTTCATGCAGCAGCGTGGCTACGCCAACATTGGAGAGGTGACCTGCTTCGCTCTTGGCAGCGGCATTGGCTGGCTTTTAGCTATTGTTGGCATCGCTGCCATACGCGAGAAACTGCGCTACTCCGCCATACCTCCTGCACTGAAAGGGGTCGGTATAACCTTTATCATCACAGGCCTTATGGGTATAGCATTCATGTCATTCATGGGTATAAAGATTTAACTTTCAACTATTAACCATCATGCTCCACACACTAACATCGTCTCTTATTGTTTTTCTAATAGTCATCGCGTTGCTGGTCACTCTGCTTCTTGTGCTAAGAAACAAACTTATGCAACAGGGAGATGTGACTATAACCATAAATAACGACAAAAAGCTCACTGTTCCAACTGGCAACAGCCTCATCTCCACTCTTGGAGAACAGGGTGTACACCTGCCCTCCGCTTGCGGTGGCAAGGGAAGTTGCGGACAATGCCGCTGCCGTGTAGTCAAAGGCGGAGGAAGCATCCTTCCTACCGAAGTAGGTTTCTTCAGCCGCAAAGAGATTCAAGATGGCTGGCGTCTAGGATGCCAAGTAAAAGTAAAGGAAGACCTCAGTATACGCCTACCCGAAAGCATCCTCAGCATTAAAGAATACGAATGCACGGTGATATCCAACAGCAATGTTGCCACATTCATCAAAGAATTCAAAGTTCAACTACCCGCCGGCGAGCACATGAATTTCGTACCTGGCAGCTACGCCCAAATCAAGATTCCCAAATTCAAGATTGACTACAAAGATTTCGATCGCTCGCTAATTGGCAACGAGTATCTTCCTTCATGGGAGAAGTTCAAGATGTTCGACCTTGTCTGCGTCAACACCGAACCCACTGTCCGCGCCTATTCTATGGCCAACTACCCTGACGAAGGCGATGTCTTCATGCTGACTGTCAGGATTGCCACTCCTCCTTTCAAGCCCGACCGCTCTGGATTCATGAATGTCAATCCCGGTATTGCTTCATCATACATATTCTCCCTGAAGCCAGGCGACAAGGTCATAATGAGTGGTCCATACGGCGACTTCCATGTACGAGGGACAGAGGACAACACATGGTCCGACGACCCCAATGGCAACGAGATGATATGGATTGGTGGTGGTGCTGGTATGGCTCCCCTCCGTGCCCAGATTATGCATCTCACACGCACTCTCCATTGCAGCAACCGACCCATGCATTATTTCTATGGTGCCCGTGCCCTCAACGAGGTATTCTATCTGCAAGATTTTATGCAGATAGAGAAAGAGCATCCCAATTTCCATTTCCACCTCGCTCTCGACCGTCCCGACCCCGCTGCCGATGCTGCTGGTATACCTTATACTCCAGGCTTCGTACATAATGTAATGTATGAGACATACCTCAAGAATCACCCTGCTCCGGAAGATATCGAATACTACATGTGCGGTCCTGGACCCATGTCTAAAGCTGTCACTGAGATGCTCGACAACCTCGGTGTAGCACCAGAAAGCATAATGTTCGACAACTTTGGCGGCTGACAAACTTAACGAAAACGCCAAAAGAGACAGCGGGGTTGAGATGAGCACCACTGACATGACCTATAACATAGGCCATAGCGACAACTGTAAGACCAAAGGCGATAGCCACACCGAGGAAACCTACTGCATTACCTGCGAACAAGGTTGCCTATACTGTTGGATTGGTTCTTTTAACATAAATAGGAAGAATGCGGAGAGCGATACCAGGATAACGGCGAACAAGTGCAACCATGAGACGGACAGCAGTACGTGCATGAAGGTAACAATTGTTTCTGTAGTCCGGTACCTGACGATCAAGCTCTTCCATAATCTCGGCAAGAACCTCTTTCTTGGGTTCATTACAATTATATATGTAATTGAGCACCGATGACAGACATCCTTTCTTCAGATAAACGAAATCGACCTCCGGCTTGAACTCCTGATACACACCATGCTCTTTGGCATACTCCATAAAATGGCCGAAGGAGGCAAGGCGCTTCTGATACTTGGTGCTGTTCTTTTGAGTCACAACAGAACCGGGACGGATAAGGTAATGATAGAAGGGCTTGTCGACACGAGCTATAGTCTTAGCGGTTAGCAGGTTGCAACCGACGAAGACACTATCGTCAGCCGAACGTTCCTCAGGATAACGAATAGCATTATCCATAATCTGCTCACGACGATAGATAAATGTCCAAAAATATGACACATAATTTGCGAGGAAGAAGGCACGCTTCTGGTGACTGAATTCACCAGGTTCCACCTCAGGGCTTCGGAGTATCTCAGATGGTTTGCCATCCAAGTAGTCCTTCGATGCCTGACAATAGCAGAGGTCAACACCACCGCGCTTTTGGGCCTCATTGTAGAGTTCCTCGAACATAGTTGGTTCAACCCAATCGTCGCTATCAACAAAAGCTATATACTCGCCTTTAGCTTGAGGCAGGGCGAAGTTGCGAGCCATTCCGGCACCCAAGTTGTGCTCAGGCTTGAGGAAGACGAACTGACCCTCACGCTTGTGACCAGCAATTGTTTGCTTGACAAGTTCGATAGAATTGTCAGGCCCATGGTCGTCGACATAGATGAATTCCATCTCATCGAGGGTCTGAGCCAGAAGGCTTTCTGTACACTTTACTATATATTGTGCCACGCCGTAAACGGGCAATATGACGGAGACTTTAATCATTAATGTTCAATTGTTTAGTGGTAAGTGTTTGATACTTACTATAGGCAACCTTAAGGTGTTGCCTATTATTCATTTAGCCAGGGATGGTTTAGGACTTGGGCAACAATTTTGTCCATGTCATAATATTTATATTCACCCAAGCGACCTCCGAAGGATACCTTTTGCTCGCTGCCAGCAAGCTCACGATAACGGGCTGCAAGGGTGTCATTGCGTTCGTTGTTAATGGGGTAGTACGGCTCGCTGCCCTCTTTCCATTGTTCAGAATACTCGTAGCTGACAACGGTGTCGGGCTGCTTACCAAACTCAAAATGTTTGTGTTCGATGACGCGTGTATAGGGTATTGCGGCATCGGTATAGTTAAAGACGGCATTACCTTGGAAATTCTCCACACCACTCATGAGTTTGTGGTCAAAACGGACGGTGCGGAACTCGAGTTTACCAAGACGGTAGTCGAAAAAGGCATCGATGGGACCAGTGTATAGTACACGGTCTGCCATTGCCATAAAGTTCTCCTTTTGAGAGAGGAAATCAGAATTGAGTCGCACCTCGATGCCATCGAGAAGACGCTCAAAGATTTTGGTATAGCCCCCAATTGGAATACCCTGATGAGGGTCGTTGAAATAGTTATTGTCAAAGGTGAAGCGCAGAGGAAGACGGCGAAGGACAAAAGCCGGGATTTCAGTTGCTGACATCCCCCACTGTTTTTCCGAATAGCCTTTGACTAGTTTCTCATATATATCGCGGCCACCAAGTTTCATACCTTGTTCCTCAAGGTTGCGAGGTTCCTCGATGCCTGCATACTCCGCCTGCTGCTCAGCAATACGGCGGCGTGCATCGTCGGGAGTCAGCACATCTGGCCAAAGCTTGGTGAAGGTGTTCATGTTGAAGGGCAGGTTGTAAAGTACGCCCTTGTAGTTTGCTATTGGGGAATTGACGTAGTGATTGAATTGGCAGAACTGCTGCATATAGTTCCACACATCATCATTGGATGTATGGAAGATGTGGGCACCGTACCAGTGGACGTTGATGCCAGCCATTTCACGTGTGTAGCAGTTGCCACCAATATGGTCGCGTTTCTCGATGACGAGACAACGTTTACCCTTTTTTGCTGCCTCATGGGCAAAAACGCTGCCATAGAGGCCTGCACCGACTATGAGGTAATCGTACATGTAGTTATATGAGATTAGTGATTCGGAGAATCAGTTTTAAAGAATCCGACTTGTCTGACCGGTCAGAGTGGTCGGACAAGTCGGACTATATAGTTTTTTGTTTTGCTGTTAAGCAACACGACTGCCTACTACCAGGCAAACAGCGGACGGTTTTGCATCATCTCGTTGACCTGACCGGTAATCTTTGCGCGGACAGCCTCATCGGTAGGATTGCAAAGTACGGTGTCAATCATGTCAACAATCACTGGCATATCAGTCTCTTTCAAACCGCGAGTAGTGATAGCCGGTGTTCCGACGCGGAGACCGCTGGTCTTGAAGGCGCTGCGGCTGTCGAAAGGAACCATGTTCTTGTTCACGGTGATGTCAGCAGCAACGAGTGCGTTCTCAGCCTCTTTACCTGTAAGTTCGGGGAACTTGGTGCGCAGGTCGATGAGCATCAAGTGGTTGTCGGTACCACCGCTGATCACCTTGTAGCCCTTGTTGATGAAAGCCTCGCACATGACCTTGGCGTTCTTCATCACCTGCTGGATGTACTGGTCGTAGCTGTCGGTAAGAGCCTCACCGAAGGCAACAGCCTTAGCAGCGATAACATGCTCGAGGGGGCCGCCCTGAGTGCCGGGGAATACAGCGCTGTCGAGCAGGGCGCGCATCTTCTTGATTTCGCCCTTAGGAGTAGTCTTGCCCCAAGGATTGTCGAAGTCCTGACCCATCAGAATCATACCGCCGCGAGGTCCGCGAAGAGTCTTATGGGTTGTGGTAGTGACAATGTGGCAATACTTAAGGGCATTGTTCAGGTAACCCTTAGCAATGAGGCCAGAGGGGTGGCTGATGTCGCCCATGAGGATTGCGCCAATCTTGTCGGCGATCTCACGCATTCTTGCCCAATCCCAGTCACGGCTGTAGGCGCTGCCGCCACCGATGATGAGCTTCGGGTGATGCTCGAGGGCTTTCTTTTCCATGTCCTCATAATCGACGGTGCCGGTCTCTTCCTTCACCTGATAGCCAACCACCTTGTAGTTGATACCGCTGAAGTTAACGGGGCTACCATGCGAGAGGTGACCGCCGTGGTTGAGGTCCATACCCATAAAGGTATCACCGCTGTTCAGGCAAGCCAGGAAAACAGCCATATTGGCCTGTGCACCGCTATGGGGCTGCACGTTAGCCCAGCAAGCGCCGTACAGTTTCTTGGCACGCTCGATAGCGATAGTTTCGCTCTGGTCGACAACCTGGCAGCCGCCGTAGTAACGCTTGCCAGGATATCCCTCAGCATATTTGTTGGTCATTACAGAACCCATAGCTTCCATAACCTGGTCGCTGACAAAGTTCTCAGAAGCAATAAGCTCGATGCCTTTGGTTTGACGCTCACGTTCTTTCTGAATGAGGTCAAAAATCTGTGTATCTCTTTGCATATCAGTATTAAAATTGTTTATTTAACATTCTTTATAAAATGCAAAGATACAAAAAAAACTTGAATAATAATGATTTATTTTGAATGTTTAATGACCAAGAATCATTAAGAACTATAAATCAGACTGATAATATCTTTCTTTTATTTTTGAAAGAAGTCGGAGTCAAGTCGGAGTCAAGTCAGAGTTAAGTTAGAGTTAAGTTAGAGTTAAGTTAGAGTTGAAAACAGATGGAAAAAATATTTTTTTAAAGAAGATGTCATAATCGGACAAAAATTAGTATTTTTGCATTTTGTTTTAGATAAATAAATAAGGATATGAAAAGAATCATTTTCCTCTCTTTAATAGCGACAATACTCGCCTTTGGAGCTAATGCTCAAACCCTTAGCAAACAGCAAAGCACCAAGCTGTATGGTTACAAAAACAGCGACGGCGCTTGGCAGATTGCACCCCAATTTCAGTATGCTTTCGAATTTCAAGGCCATTTCAAACGCTTTGCTGTGGTGAAACTGGACAAATTCTGGGGTTGCGTCGACACTCGCGGCAAAATGATTGTACGTAACATTTTCATCACTAGCGAGGAAGCCGAGGTGGCCGGCAAAGAGTGGGAAAAGGGCGACGAGCCTGGCAAATGGCTTTATCCGGCACAGAATCCTGCTGATGGCAAGTGGGGTTTTGTTGACTATTACGGCAATTGGAAATTTGAACCCAAATATGACGGAGCCACAGCTTTTTACGGTGACGAGCCGATGAGCTTTGCCGCCGTAAAGACCGCCAACAGATGGGGATGCATCGACAGAAAAGGCGTCATGGTTATTGCACCAACATTTATGGAAAAAGAACATGCCGATCTTGCCGGCAAGCAATGGATTCACGGCCGTCATTACGACACTTGGCGTTATCCTACCAAAGACAAGGACAACGGCAAATGGGGCTATGTCAACTATTTAGGCCGATGGGTAGTGACCGCCGAATATGAAGGTTATGACTATTTTGGACCCGACCATAACTATATCTATGCTCAGGTAAAGCGTGACGGTCGTTGGGGTTCCATCGACAGAAACGGCAATGTCGTTTCCAAATGCATCTTCTATACCCGTGACGATGCCGACTATGCCTTGAGCCAAAAAGAGCACGGCCGCAACATCAACGACTGGCGTCTGCCTGTGACCGACATCACAACGGGCAAATACGGATGGGTCGACTATGCTGGTGAATGGGTTATAAGCCCCATTTACGAGGGTGCGACCCATTTCATCAACGACACCGGAATGTTCGCCACATGCAAGCTTGACGGTTACTGGGCAAGCATCGACAACAATGGCGAACATTTGTCGCAGAATTGCTTCACATTGAGCAGCGAAGCCTATCAAGCCGGATACGAATGGGACAACGACCAAGAGCTTGGCCATTGGCTCTATCCTATAAAAGACAAACAAACAGGCTATTGGGGATACGTAAACTACAAGGGACAGTGGGTTATCCAGCCTACTCTTGAAGATGCAAAACTATTTATCCAGTCATGGAACAACCGCGTGGCTCCAGCCAAGATGGATGGCCGATGGGGATGCATTGACCACACAGGCCAGTTTGTGGTCAAGAACATCTACACCACCTCTGCCGAAGCTTACGAAGCAGCTCGCCGCTGGGCTGAAAAAAACAAGTTTTAGGAGCCTAGCAATAAAGCAGAAATAAAAAGACCAGCAAATCTAGCAAGAGCCGGATATGAATTATATCATCCATAATGCAACAATAGTCAACGAAGGTGTTATCAGCAAAGGCGATGTCTGTATCATCGACGGACGGATTGTCATACCTGATTCCACCAGCAAGCAATGTTGTGATGCCGTAGTAATTGACGCCACAGATATGCTTTTGCTGCCTGGAGTCATAGACACCCATGTCCATTTCAGAGAACCCGGATTGACTGAGAAAGCCGACATCAAGACCGAAAGTCGCGCAGCTGTTGCTGGAGGTGTGACTTCGTTTGTCGATATGCCAAACACAAAGCCACAAACCACCACAATGGAGCTGCTGGAAGAGAAAGTGGCTTTGGCTCAAGCAAAAAGTGTAGCCAACTATGGATTCATGCTTGGTGCGACTAACAGCAACATCGACCAAATACTCAATGCCGACCCAACCAAGTTTGCCGCCATCAAACTATTCCTCGGCAGCAGCACAGGCGACATGTTGGTGAACGACCCCGATGCGCTGGACAAACTATTCTCGAAAGCGAAAAAGCTGATTGTTGCCCACTGCGAAGAGGAAAGCATCGTGCAGGCAAACCTTAGGAACTACAAAGCCGAGTGTGCCGGCACTGAGCGTGAAACAACCGCTCTGCACCCACAGATTCGCAATACAGAAGCCTGTTTTGTGAGCACTTATAAAGCAATAGAACGTGCCAGAAAATATAAGACCCGTCTTCATATTGCACATATAAGCACCGCAACCGAACTTGACCTGCTGAGCAATATGGAGTTGAGCCAAAAGCATGTCACCGCCGAGGTGACCCCAAACCACCTGTGGTTTGACGACCGCGACTATGAGACTCTTGGCAACCTTATAAAATGCAACCCTGCCATCAAGCGCAACGAGGACCGTCTGGCACTTTGGGCAGCTCTTTACGACGGCCTTATAGACACTATCGCCACCGACCATGCTCCCCACACTCTGGAAAGCAAACAACAACGCTACTTCGACGCCCCCGGCGGCATACCATCCATACAACACAGCCTCCCCTTGATGCTTGAATCAGTATTCCACTCCGGATTAAGCCCCGATGAAGAGGAGGAATTCCGCAACTCATGGCTTCCCAAAATAGTAAGTGCAATGTGCCACAACCCTGCCACACTCTTTGGCATTCGCGAACGTGGTTTCATCCGCAACGGGTATAAGGCCGACCTTGTGCTTGTGAACCCCAAAACGGAATACATAGTTAAGAAGGAAGACCTCTTATATAAATGCGGTTGGTCTCCCCTCGAAGGACAGACATTACACACACGCGTAGAAATGACCTTTGTCAACGGCCACCTCGCCTACTCCCACGGCAATGGACTAAGCTCCGAAAGCCACGCCCAACGCCTCGAATACGAATTGTGAATATATAATTGATATTATCATAATATCGATATAACGAAATAACGAAACCCATAAACATTAATAACCCTACGATTTATGAAAAGAATATATCTTACCATACTGCTGATCCTGGCCACCAACCTGGCTTTTTCACAAAATTGGGAGATGAAGACAGGAGCTGCCTCTGAAGCTCTCCAATTTGGAAGCAAAGACTTCTTCACCAGCAACGATTTTGTTGGAGCCACCTCTGACATTATCATTATGCTTAGATATAAAGACAATAAACAACAATCACCATATCTTGTAAGCTACGACCACAATCTGGTCATGCTTCATACATTAGACCTCCCTATCGACAAAAAACAGAAATACTATGTGTGTGGTTTCAACAACGGCATAATTGACCTTCTTGAGACCTGCGAAGAGCAAGACAACCTAGTTACTAACCACATCTCTCTCAACGCTGCCAGCCTTGAATTGAAAAACAGAGAACAACTTGGAACTTATAAACGCGACGCACATAGCCAGTTTTTGTTTGTCAAGTCTCAGAACGACTCTGTCTTTGCCACAATATTCCTGTCACCATCGGGCAACGAAGCCAGCTGCAAAGTGACGCTGTATAACAGCTACGCTGAGGAACTGTGGAACACCCAATATTACACCGGCCTACTAAACGATATCATTGTTACCGACAGCGGAGAAGTTGCAATGATTGGTTATACCACATCCCCCAAAAGCAAGATTACCCATATTCAGTTCACTCTTCTCGACGGTGACAAAGAGTCCGTCTTTGATCTCAACAAGGATTTGGAAGACCCATTCCGCCTACAGTTGCTTGGTTATCGCAACGGCAAGTTCTATGTCAGCGGACTCATCAAATCGTCCCTCTGGAAAGATGATTCAAGGTACGACAACGCTATGGGGTTTATCACTTTGACCTACGACGGTCCATCGGAGTCAGTCAGCGCCTACGAAAGACACACTGCCACAATAAAAGAATTCTGTGCCATCGAGAACTACCCCGTCAAAAGTATCTCCGAGGACGATATCCACATGCTTGGAATGAAAGTCGTTTCATCGGTCGTGGATGAAGATGGTGTTATCTTTATGCTACAAGAGACATACGACCTTTATTATTCCCTCTCGTTCGACAGAACAAATTATTTTGGTTTTTTCCTGGTAAAACTTGACGTTGATGGCAATGTGTCGTGGATCAAAGCGATACGTCACGATAGTGCCGGCGTGGGAAATAAGCTAAAAAGGTGCTCAAAGTATAAGATTATTCCCTCTGGTGACAAATACATGCTCTTCTATCTTGAGAAACCCAAAAACCTAACTAAAAACGAGAACAAGTTCTATGACCTTGTGACACCTGGTCGCAATGGTGCCAAGCAGTTGATGGCTACCACAATAAACCGCCAAGGAGAGATAAGCAACCAATTCTTCACGATTCCCAAAAAGAGCCTTCCGTTAGGCGCCCCTCACACCCTGCCCGACGGCAAACTCCTTATCCTTTTCACTCAATCCAACAGCAGTTTCACGGCATTATTCAACCAATAAAACACATAAAACCATGAAAATTATTCATAGATTACTGATAATCATTTCCGTTTTATCAGTTTTCAGTTTTCAGTTTTCAACCAACTCCGCCTCGGCGCAGATAACACAGATTAAAAGCTCAAAGCTGCCAGCTCAAGCACGAACAACCATAAAGAATGCGTGGAACGGTGCTCCTGTCGTCGATGCTTGGCGCAACAAGATGAATCGCAAAGTGGAGTACAAGGCATCTATCGAAAACGGTTCGACCATCAAGTTCGACGCCAACGGCCGCTGGATAGAGATGCGCTGCTACGAAGGTGTACCCACCAGCCTGCTTCCCAAAGCTCTTTTGTCGCATATCGACAAATACTATGAGGGACAGATGATAGTGTGGGTCAGCAAAACGAAAAAACGCTACCAGATTGAACTTGCCAATGGCACGAAGTTGGAGTTCAACAACAAGGGGGTATTCCAAGCATTTTTGTAATCCACAAGTTTTTGGCAACCCCTTAAACCCAGTTACGACTTATTAACTAGAAAACTATATAATAATGAACAACGAAAAAATTCTCAAACTCAGCTCCATTACCAAAAAACTACTGCTGGCGCTCTTTGGCACATTCCTGTTGGTGTTCCTGCTTTTCCACATGGTCGCCAATCTGTTTATCCTTGCCGATGACGGTGGTGACGCCTACAGTGCCTTCTGCCACTTTATGGGCACCAACATGTTCGTAAAAGTAGCCGAATTAGTGCTACTGGGATGCTTCATCCTTCACATCGGACTTGCCGGCTACCTATGGTTCTGCAACCGTGGCAAACGCCCAGTGCGCTACCACCAGCCAAGCCGCACCAAGACGGCTAAAGGCTCCAAGCTTGCCATGATTAGCGGAAGCCTTCTGCTTGTGCTGCTCATTTTCCACTTCTACGACTTCTATTTCGTGAAGCTCAATGTGGTAAAAGGTGGTCATTATATGGTAAAAACCGAAGAGTTCGTGCTCTCCAACCCCGACCAGGAAGTGAGCGAAGAAGCACAGATAGTCGTCATGAAGGCTATCCAGGACCAAAAAGTAAGCTCCGACGGCCAATCGCTTCGCGACCTTAGCTTGGAAGACAAGGAGATACTGCAACAGAACTTCCCTGATGCCGAATTTGAGCCCGATTTCTATAACACCGCACACGACAAATTCTCCGTATGGCACATAGTACTCTGCTACTTGGTTTTCTTCTTTGTAGTAGGACTTCACATACGTCACGGCTTTGAGTCGGCATTCCAAACCTTTGGTCTCAACCACTACAAATACAGCCGACTAATCCAAATTCTCGGCATCATCTACTGTTGGATTGTATGCCTCGGATTTGCCGTAGTTCCTTTAACGGTATTTATCAAATCATTAATCGCCTAGAAACTATAATATCGCCTAAAACTATATTATTAGGAATTCTATTAAACTAGAAAAACTCTAAAGCTCATGAATCTAAACTCCAAAATTCCAGAAGGTCCCCTTTCTGAAAAATGGACCAGATATAAGGCCATGCAAAAGCTGGTCAATCCTGCCAATAAACGCAAACTGGACATCATCGTCGTCGGCACCGGCCTTGCCGGAGCTTCAGCCGCTGCCTCCCTCGGCGCACTGGGATTCAACGTCGACATTTTCTGTATTCAGGACTCACCACGCCGCGCACATAGCATCGCAGCACAAGGTGGCATCAATGCCGCCAAGAACTACCAAAACGATGGCGACAGCGTCGAACGTCTTTTCCGCGACACCATCAAGGGTGGCGACTACCGCGCTCGCGAAGCAAACGTATACCGTCTTGCCGAGGTCAGTGGCGACATCATTGACCAATGTGTGGCTCAAGGTGTGCCTTTCGCCCGCGATTACAGTGGACTTCTCGACAATCGCTCTTTTGGTGGTGCTCAGGTCAGCCGCACTTTCTACGCACGCGGCCAAACCGGTCAGCAGCTTCTGCTCGGTGCCTATGGTGCTCTGAGCCGCGAAATAGAACGTGGCAGCGTCAAGCTTCACAACCGCTGCGAGATGGAAGAGCTGGTACTTATAAAAGATAAGGATGGCATGGAACGTGCACGCGGCATTATTGTCCGCAACCTCGTGTCTGGCAAACTGGAGCGCTATTCCGCCCATGCCGTTGTACTTGCCACTGGCGGCTATGGCAACGTTTACTTCCTCTCCACCAACGCCATGAACAGTAACGGCAGCGCCGCATGGATATGCCATCGCAAAGGTGCAGCCTTTGCCAACCCTTGCTATGTCCAGATTCACCCGACCTGCATCCCCGTCCATGGCGACTACCAATCGAAGCTCACCCTCATGAGCGAAAGTCTCCGCAACGACGGCCGCATCTGGGTACCCAAGAAAAAAGAGGATGCCGAAGCCATCCGTGCCGGAAAAAAGAAAGCAAACGACATACCCGAAGAGGAGCGCGACTACTATCTCGAGCGCCGCTATCCAGCCTTCGGCAACCTAGTACCTCGCGATGTAGCAAGCCGTGCCGCCAAGGAGCGCTGCGACGCAGGTTATGGTGTTGCTCCTACGGGTCTTGCTGTTTTCCTCGACTTTAGTGATGCCATAAAGCGCCTTGGCAAAAAAGTCGTTGAGCAGAAATATGGCAACCTCTTCCAGATGTACCAAAAAATCACCGACGAGAACCCTTATGAGACTCCAATGATGATCTATCCCGCAGTCCACTACACAATGGGCGGACTTTGGGTCGACTACGAGTTACAGACCACCATACCTGGACTCTTCGCTGCTGGAGAAGCCAACTTCAGCGACCATGGTGCCAACCGTCTCGGTGCCAGCGCACTAATGCAGGGACTTGCCGACGGCTACTTTGTCCTCCCCTACACTCTCCAAAACTACCTTTCCGACCAAATCACCTTGGGCAAAATACCAACAGATTCACCCGAGTTTGACGAAGCAGAAAAAGCTGTACGCCAGCGTGAAGAGAAACTCATGGGTATCGGAGGAGACAAAACCGTCGACTATTTCCACAAAAAACTCGGACACATCATGTGGGAATATGTGGGCATGAGCCGCAACGAAGAAAGCCTCACTAAGGCAAAAACGATGATTGATGAACTCGAGGACGAGTTTTGGAGCAACCTACGAGTTCCTGGCAACATCGAGAGTTTCAACCCCGAGATGGAGAAAGCACTCCGTCTGGCCGACTATTTCGAACTGGCACGCCTCATTACTGCCGATGCCATGCATCGCAAAGAATCATGCGGAGGCCATTTCCGCACCGAGATGCAGACAGAGGATGGCGAGACCAAACGTGACGACGAGAACTTCATGTATGTCGCCGCATGGGAATACCAAGGTCATAACAACCCAGAGATACTCCACAAAGAGCCACTCAACTACGAGCACATAAAGATTGCAACAAGAAACTACAAAAACTAAAGTCCGATTAAAAAGTATTTTGACATGAACTTCACACTGCATATATGGCGTCAGGAAAACGCCACAGCCGAGGGGCATTTCGAGACCTACAAGGTCAGCGACATATCACCTGACTGCTCCTTCCTCGAAATGCTCGACATACTAAACGAACAACTTATCAACGACAAGATAGCCCATCCCGTCTGCTTCGATAATGACTGCCGTGAAGGCATCTGCGGCATGTGCGGCTTATATATCAACGGTCGTCCCCACGGCAACGATGACGGTATAACCACTTGCCAACTCCACATGCGCAAGTTCCATGACGGCGACGAGATATGGATTGAGCCGTGGCGAGCCAAGGCCTTCCCTATCATCCGCGACCTTGTCGTAGACCGTAGTGCTTTCGACAAGATAATCCAAGCTGGCGGCTATATAAGCGTTACCACTGGCGGCGTCCCCGACGCCAACACAATCCCAGTACCCAAACGCTTTGCCGATATGGCAATGGATGCTGCCGAGTGTATCGGCTGTGGTGCATGCGTAGCAGCATGCAAGAATGCCAGTGCCATGCTATTTGTCGGAGCTAAAGTTGCACACCTTGCCATGCTTCCCCAAGGCCACGTTGAGGCACAGGAACGCGTCAAGAAAATGGTCTGCCGTATGGACGAGCTTGGCTTTGGAAGCTGCACCAATACCTACGCTTGCGAAGCCGAATGCCCCAAGCAAATCAAGCGCCAGAACATTGCCCGCATGAACCGCGAATGGATAAAGCAACTATTCGCAGGCAACCATAAACCCGCAGAATAGGTCTACGAACCTTAAACTAAGGTTCGTAGACCACATCTACGCGACTTCTGCCTTCACCTGTAGGAACAAGTTTTATCTTATTGGGTATACAACTCAACAGTTCCTCTCGATGAGAAATAATGCCCACACGACGCTCGCGTTGGTCAGCCAGTTCCGAAAGGTTGCCTAAAGTCTTCATAACGCTGTCCAGATACTCTTGATCGAGAGTGCCGAACCCTTCATCAATGAATAGTATATTCATATTCATATCAGGACGATTGAGCGATGACAAGGCAAGGGACAATGCCAATGAAATAATAAACTTTTCTCCACCCGACAAGACCGTCACACTACGAACCTCGTCACGGTTATAGCCATCCAGAACAAATACAGAAAGCTGCTCGTTTTCGTCGTCACAAGTCAGCGTATAGCGGTCACTTATTTGATGCAAATAGACATTAGCATTCTGTAGCAAAGGACGCAAGATATGCGTCTGAACCAAATTGCGAAAACGCTCACCTCCGAAAGTCTTGTTCAAGATTTCCCAATGACTGCAGCCCTTTTCTGCTTCCTGCAAAGCGAGGGCTGCTTCTTCTTTTGTCTTCAGGAATTTAGCATTAGCCTCAATCTTTGATTTATTCTCGGTATTGCGGTCATGGATAGTTCTATATAATTCTTGAATCTGTTTAAGATTTTCTTCCGATTCAGATAATGAAGGTACCGAATCAACGTCGGAAAGGTGCAGAGCCTCACGACATTGCTCAATAATCTCCGAGGAGTCGTACCTGCTTTTTGTCCAGGACTTGACATTGGCATCATGATCACCAAGATACTGACGGGCAGGCATGACTAGATTCTTCTGACTGAGCAGTGCATTAAGTTTTTCAACACTCCCACCATTACTGGCTATCCAATCCTCTATAATATTATTGCTCTCGTCTATCGTTTTCTTGCAGTTGTCAATTGTTGCAGATATAGATGTGTATTTCTCAGCGAGTTCATTCCAATCCGAAAGAGTAACAGTTTGGTTATTTTGATTATTGATTTGCGTATTCAAATCCATCACTACAGGGATTCGTTTTCGTATAGAATCCATATCTGCAGCTTTATCCTTAGCGGCCGACACCATTCTTGCACCATCCTCATATTTGCTCTTACGACCAGTATACTCTTCCGCCTCGCACTTAATCTTTTGGATTGTTTCATCTATCGACTCGTTCCAATCAGGATACCAAACAGCAATTACAGAATCTATATCATTCATCTGATTTGTGGTATTTGACTCACTCTCTTCAATCTGACGAGTCAACTGGATCAAAGAATCCTTATTCTTTTCAACCGAAGTGTTAGCCGACTGAAATGCCTTAAGTGCCTTATCCTTATTGGAGTCAAGAATCTTCTTGTCAGACATCTTCTTTTCAATAGCTGCACTAATTTCTTTTACCATTTGATGTCGGCCTTCAAATACTTGGAGTTCGGATTCTGCAATCTTTTTTTTCAGTTCGAAGACAGGCACGCTATCCTCACGTTCTTTCTCCATAACGGAAATGACATCCTTATGGTCTGCGAATAGTTTCCCTGTCTTTTCGATACGTGGTTGTAAATCTTTTTGACACAACTCAATCTCCTTAGCAAGAGAATTGTGCAATTCTTTCTTTTCCGTGTTTTTCGACTGCAGTTCGCTCAACTTTTTCTCTGCAGCAGTAAGAGCTGCCTGAGATTTGTTGAAAGCCTCCTTTGCGTCTTTTTCCTCTTTATCAAAAGGAGTTATCAAATTGGCGAACTGGTCCTTAGTCAGGATATTGTCAGCAATCCGCTGTCCACAGAGTGGACAAATATCAGCATGTTCGACAACCATCTTCTTGCGAAGATCATTGAGGGTATCACTCAAACTACTTCGTATCGTGGTCAGTCGCGCCAACGCTTTCTCATACCTCACACGCATATCTTCATATTCTGAAGCCACCTGCTTGCGTTCCACATCAGCCTCACTCACATTAGCCTCCAGCCCCTTTATCTCTTCTGTCAATACCTCTACCCTCTTCTTCTTCTCCATCAAAGCGTTGTAGTCATAAATCAATTTATCGAAGGCGATGATTATCTTTCGGAGCTCTTCAATGCGAGATTCTATGAACTGAGGTTCAAGTTCGTCACGTCGTTTTATCAGATTATCGATGTCCAACTGGCAATCGGCCACCTTTTTCTCTGTTGATTCTTTCAGTTGCAAAGCATCAGCCAAAGACTTTTCCAAAGAAATCCCAGCTTCAAGTTTATCCTGCTGCTCCTTACGTTTTTTTTCCAATGATTCCAACCCCTTCTTATATTGTGACAACTTCTCAACATAAAGTTTGGCGTCACCATAAATGTGGGTGCGGTCAGCACGGCTGTCAATCCATTCTTTTTCTTCCTGCAAATGCTGTTCATTGGTGACGATACGATGGTTGTATGATTCCAGCGCAAGCGACAACTCAGCAAAACGTTCCTTCAGTTTTTTCTCCTGATTCAGTGCAATCTCCATCTGCTTCTGACCACGCTGCATATTTTCATAAGCACCACGTTCTTTATCAGTCCTGTCCCAATCAAGGCAAAGAGATTGTTTTTGCTTATACTCGTCGCTAGCTTTGACCTCATTCAACAGCTCCAACTGTTTGTCGGCCTTTGCCAACATCTCGACAGCATCTCCCATCTTTTTCAACAGCAGGATTTTATCCGACAATTCCTTACTCTTTTCCGATGTTTCTTTCTCCATCTCACTGTCGGCAGCAATCTGAGTATTGAGTTGTTCCAACAATTCAGGCTCCATGACAAAGCCACCAACAGTATCCAAATGTTGCTTAGCAGCTTTGGCAGCATCCGATTTGCGTTTGTAAATACTACTTATAGCAGCACCATACTTACTAAAGATAGATGTATTAGTCAACTTCTCGAGAATATCAGCACGCTGGTCACGTTTACCGCATAGAAACTGGGCAAACTGGCCTTGTGCCAACATAGCCATGCGATTGAACTGACTAAAAGTCATGCCGATTAGTTCCGCAATCATATTTTCTCGGTCCTGCTTTATCTCCGTCCATTCGGTCATCTCATCCCAAAAGAGCCATTTCTTTTTATATTTCAGCTCTTTATTCCTTGACCTTGTATATCCCAATTCAAGCTTAGCACGATATTTGCATCCTTTGCTGTCCAAAAACACCACTTCGCTGAAGCAATCGTCTTTATCTGTTATTCCCAATCGGGTATACTGTTCAATATATACAAGGCTTATCTCCTGACCGCTATTATTGCGAAACTTGTTTTTCTGGCTATTAGCCACTTCATTGATACGTGGCGTTGTGTTGTAAAGCGCCATAGAGATAGCATCCAACAGAACCGATTTGCCCGTTCCCGTATCGCCAAATATAAGAAATTTCTGTGCAGGACGTCCAGTATCCCTATCCATCAGACCATCCTGATTCTCAAAATCGATATCTGCTTTCTCTATCGAAGCAATATTACGGATATGTAATTCAAGTAGTTTCAATCAACCTTTATTGTTATGGTTCAACAATTAATATTTTCAGAGTTGTATATTTCATTCTCAATCTCGGCGAAGTCCGACTCAAGAGAATCAGGGTCTAATCCCGGATAGCGATTGATAGTTTTACGGACAAAATCAAGAGGGTTAGTCATCTGCTGAATCTCCGTCATCTGGAATGCCGGTATATTATTCGCAGAATCCTTCTCGGGTCGATTCTGCCAAATAACATTTGGATTGTATCTCACCTCATTGCCAGTAGCCTCTAAGATAGGATATACAATCTGCTGAAGATTAATCTTTTCAGCATCATAGTCAAGGTTAAGACGCAGATAGCCACGTTCATGACTGCGACAGAACTCATTAAGCACAGTTATCACCTCATCACTCGTCGATGCTGGTTTCTGTTCCAAAGAAGGAATTATATAGAAATGACGCAATTCATCGATACGCAGACGGGTAATAGAAACAATTCCTCCATGTTGGTCAATGTCCACAAGACTGACACTATGCGGATACTGCTCGTCACAACTGACATGCAATGCACTTCCGCTGTAGCGTATCACCGGCGACGGATAACAGCTCTGCTTTTGCGACTCGTCATCGATTGGCATACCAATTGTCTGAGGTCTATGTATATGTCCCAAAGCCAAATAGTCGTAACCTGTACCTATATCATCCTTCGAAGTTGTCTTGATATTACCTATCTCACCATGACCCAGGAAATCTCCGCCTGCAATAGCCGAATGAGCCATCATGACAACCGGTAGTCCATTTATGTTGCGTTCATCAACGCGGTCGAGAATAGCCTGAAGAACGGCACGGCGAACATTGACCATAAATGGGATTGCAACAATAAAACCTGTTGGCAGTTCAACAATAAAACGGTCATATTCTGCAGTCGCACAATCATCTTCAGCTATAAATTCCTTAGGAGCATGACCAATAAGCGTGACACCCGACAGTCCCCACACCGAGCGGTCAGCTTCTATTCGACTGGCCGAGTCGTGGTTGCCAGCTGTTATGACAATAGACATATCCGGAAACTGGCGATGAATTTGGACAAAGGTTCGATTGAAGTACTCCTTGACGGCTGCTGAAGGTTGTGGAATATCAAAAACATCACCACTGACCAGCAGAGCATCCGGTTTGTATTGAGCACACCATTCCTTGAGCTGTGCGAAGAAATGTTCATGTTCGTCAACACGCTCATAGTAATGGTACATTATTTGTCCAAGATGTAAATCAGCAGTATGAAGAATCCTCATAGATTATGGTTTCAAGTGGCCTTCGGCCGTTTCAGGTTTCAAGTTTCAGGTTTCAGGGTGCAAGGTCCAGTGGACCGCGCAGAGCTGATTTGAGTGTGGGGTGGGGTAATGGTTTCAGGTTTCAAGTTCCAAGTTCCAGGTGGCCTTCGGCCGTTTCAGGTTTCAAGTTTCAAGTTCCAGGTGGCCTTCGGCCGTTTCAGGTTTCAAGTTTCAGGTTTCAGGTGGCCTTCGGCCGTTTTAATTCTCAATTCTCAATTCTCAATTTTCAATTCACAATTCACAATTCAGAAGCACACTTGGAATTTAAGTCCAATGTTCCACTCATAAAAGACACCCATAACATTAAGAGTACTTCCGCCATAAGGAGAAAATTCGTCATCATCCAATTCAAAAGGATTTGAATTTATAGAATTGCGGGTATTGAAATGGAACACATTATAGTTGAGTTGTGCTCCCAGGTAGAAGCGACTCCAAGAGACACCTATTGTAGCATTGGCCAACAAATTGGGAGTAGGCCAACAGAATGAGCCCTCCTTTGGTGTGGTTATGCCGGGAACATTATCGTAAATATCAATAGACAAGTAATTGTAAAGCGTCAGCATCGGTATTAGAGTGCCGTTGATAAAGACGGTATACATACCTTTGCCATCCTTGCGTGGAGGACGACTGAAGGGAACCCAAGTATAAGAATAGCCGCAACCCAAGGCAAGCTGAGTTGTGCCAAAGGATGCAAAACCTTCATCAGGATTGACAGCAAAATTGCTTTTATGGAAACGGGCAGCAAGCATCCATGATCCTGCCGACTTGAGTTGCACCATATTGCCAGCAATTCCAGGAGGATAAGCAAAACGGCGCGGATTCAGAACATAATAACCTTCCACTGTGAGCCGGCTCAAATGGTTGCCAGGGAAAGTGTCTCTACCCTCTCCAAGTGCAATTGAATCCGGCAGAAAGAATTGGCGTTCCACTACCTGTTGTTCAAATGACAGATAATTGATATTCAAACCCATCTTGTTGCCACGGAAAGAGAACTGGAAATTCTGACTACTTTGTGTTGAATCTGGAGCCACTTCAATTCCCCAACCAAGTCCCATACGCCCAACTCCCAAGAACAGCCCCACTCGCTTAGAGAGGCTCTCCTGCATCTTGTCGACCAAATTGAATGAATAGTCAAAATAAGTTACATCTCCGTATTCATCCAGTAAAGGATTATCATTTTCATCATATAGTATATCAGTCTTTTTCAGAACAGTGGTCATACTAACACTCTGACTACTGAAATTAGATGTAAAAGAAGGCGAAAAGCCCAAATGATGCTGATAGACGTATGAGGAGTCGACATTGCGAGGCTTTGTCAACACGTTCTTATAAAAACGAGAAAAAATATTTTGTGCCGAAAGCTGCAAACTGCAACACAGAGCAATCAATAATGCTATAATATAACGAGTTTTCATAACCTTCTGTTTTTAGAATTGGAAACCGATATTAAAATATCCGTATACTTTTTTGTCAAAAGAGTTGCTGCCAACCATTAGCTGAATCGGGCCGAGAGGGGAACTGTAGCTAATACTGCCTGCAAAACCGAGATAATGAGTGGCCACATAACCATCGGTAGCAATATTTTGCATCTCATTTCGACTACTATGAGCAAGCATACTCCCGTGGAGTGCAAGATATATCTTTTCGAATATACGGTAGCGAGTCTCAAGACCATAAACAATAGTCAGAGGATCAGTCTGTATGACTCCATTAATACCAACAAAGGGAAGCTGATGAGACAGGTAACGACCTTTCACCGTACCTCCTACCATATTGTTATTCCAATAATTCCATTCATCATAACCCCACATCACACGGCTGTGAAGAGAAGGAACAAACGTGAGGCGGCTGCCCGAAGAGATATAGCCCTCAATTGATAATGCCAAATCAGTAACGACTGGCGATCCCTTCATAAACAGGGAGTCAGTATACTTTCTGACATTTGCCTCAATGTCGAGGATGGCTCCCTTAGTAGCGAAAACCACAGCGTTGCGAGTATCGGAGCGTAACTTGAAATAAAGGCCAGTATAAAAAGCATTATTAAACTCACCGAGATCTTCAGTATTGTCACTATTAAAATCCTGTGAGAGGCCAAAAGATAAATCAAAATTCGGAATATGAACAGTAGATAAGCCAAATCTTAACTTACGTTCAATCAAGTCAGCTGTAGATGGCCAGTTGTTATGGCAGTGGAAGACAACTTTGTGAATACGAGCGTCGAGCCCAATGTCGCCAAAACCTATTAAAAGCCACCCCAGATGTCCCTCAAACCAATAGTTATATTTAAGGCCCAAGTCGATACTGGCATTAAAACCTTTGAGTTTAAGAGTATTCCATGAAGCATGGAGAAGCAAACCTGCACTCTCCTCTGAGTCATATCTCAGGCCCACTCCAAGTCGGTAGGGAAGTTCGGGTTTCACTTCCACATTGAGGATATAATGGCCATCCTCACGTGTAGGAACAGTCTTGAAGTTAACCGACTGGAACATGCCAGTGCCTTGGAAAGTATGTATAAGGTCCTCGACGTCTCGCAGTGTCACCTTGGTACCATAAAATAGGCTTACCACACGCTGGAGGAATCTGTTTTCATCCATATCCATACCCACAAACCGCATACTGTCAATAATCAGCGAATCGGTAGGTTTCAGAGCATAAGCACGGGGCTTTTCACGATAATTCGTAGCATAGTTTTTAGGGGTGAACAGAGGTTTGCCATAGGATTCCAGCTTTGCCTTCAGCTCCAGAAATTCAGCTTCATGGCTTTTAGCAGCCTCGTATCCACGGCGAACCAGTTCTGCTATTGCATCAGCATTAAAACTCAACATATTGACACCAGTGACATCAGGTTTCACATAAATGTCACATTGCTGTCGATGGTCTTCCAGTCCTCGATTGGTAATGATACTGAGGTATTGCTGCAGCTGTTTGCCTACCGAACGCAAGTCGTCGGGATTGGTTACCAAATCGGAATAAACCTCAAGTCCAATTATGATGTCGGCACCCATCTCACGGCAGACATCAACAGGGAAGTTGTTGATGAGGCCACCGTCGGCCAAAAGATGTCCTTCCCACGGCACAGGAGTAAAGAAAATAGGAATAGACATACTGGTACGAATGGCACGGCCAAACTCGCCACCATGCAGAACCTTCGACTTGCCAGTCATCAAATCGGTAGCTACACAGGCAAACGGGATTGGCATATCGTCAAAGCACATAGAGTCTTGGAAGCCGACACTCAAGCAGTTAAAAAGGTTCAGCAAGTTATCACCTTCCACAGCACCCAATGGCATTGCCGACATCTCCATTTCATCACGTCGCGTGAACTTACCATAAGGGATATTGATAAGCAACCTGTCTTTCAACTGGCGTTGACGCTGCGACAAAAATCGGCGTTCCGTCTTGCCGGTGATGTAAAGAGGCCAGTCGATGCCGGAGATAAGTTCCTCCATCTCATCAGGATTATATCCCAGGGCATAGATGCCTCCTATGATGGAACCCATACTAGTTCCTGTCACAAAACTGACAGGGATACCGATTTCTTCCATATACTTAAGCACTCCAATATGAGCAGCACCTTTAGCACCTCCACCGCTAAGGACCAAGCCCACCTTAGGACAATGCGTAGTGTCATTAACGACTACAGGCGAACTTTGGGCATTAACGCCACAAATGGCGACCGCCATCAAAGCGCAAAGAAAACCAATTTTTGAATTCATATATGTAATACAATTAATTCAACAAATTATGGAACTTGAAACCTGGAACTTGTGCCGTTAGGCTGCGTGGTATGCCCGCGAACACCTTTAAATAAATCAGATGCAGTGAGTCAGCACCTCTGAATAAATTAAATGCAGCGAGTCAAACCTGAAACTTGAAACTTGAAACCTGAAACCAGAAAATCAAATCGTCATTTTACAGTATCAATTACCACATCTTTCGTCTGAACGATTTGCTGATTACCATCGATATCAAAGCTCAGAGACGAACCGTCGCTTCTGACATCAATCGTAACTCTTGCTCCCATCACCAACGGCAAATTAATATCATCGTGACCAGCCGGGAATCCACACAGCAAAGGAATATTGTATTTCTCGATTTGCTCGCGCAACATAGCCTCTACCCCATCATAGCTAAACTCTGTGCCACAATCAGTAAAGTCACCCAACACCACTCCTTTGCAACGGTCAAGAACACCATTCATGGCAAGTACACGGAACTGGCGGTCAATATTATGCATCGATTCACCAACCTCCTCTATAAAGAGTATCAACTCCTTACCAAGAGTAGCGTCAGCCTGTGTGCCAAGATTTGGAACAAAGGTGCATATATTACCACCAACCAATATTCCGCTAGCCTTACCTTCGATATTCTGAGGATGAGCTGCCACCTCATAGCGTGGCACATTTCCCATCAGCAAGTCACGCATCATGATACTGTTAGCATCGTTGCCACCCTTGGCAACTGAAAGACTCATCGTGCCATGAATACTCATCACCCCTGCACGGGTGAGAAGTCCATGTAGAGTGCTGATATCGCTATAACCGACAAGCCATTTGGGATGCTTTCGCCACTCCTTGAGCGGGATGTCATCAATGTATTGGATTGTGCCATAACCGCCGCGATTGCAGATGATTGCCTTGATAGAAGTGTCGTTAAGAGCCCAGCGGAGGTCAGCGAGCCTCTCCTCAACAGTACCAGCATATTTATTCATATAGACCTTATCCACATTAGGGCCAATAACGGGAACCAAGCCCCAACCGCGCAGCACCTCAGCCGCCTTCTCAACCTCCTCCATAGCGCCATAATAGGCGGGCGAAATCAGCGCAACACGGTCACCAGCCTTCAAGAAAGGCGGTTTCACCGTTTTCAATTTCACCGGTTTACGTTTTGTTACTGTACTCTCCATATTCGAAAAGGCCGACAAAGCAAAAGCAGATACAATCAAAAGAGCTGCAACAAGGATACGTCTCATATCAGAAAGCAATACGATGGGTAAGCATGATGTAACCAACACGGCGCTTCATGCCTTTAAAGTCGCCACCGACATAATTCTCGTTAAAGAAGTTATGCATAGGCAACATAAAAGAAATCAACAAAAAACGATCATCCCCGACTTGGCGCGAGAGTGAAAAATCCAATCCCCAACCACTAGCAATCATATCCTTATCGACACCAGGATAGCTGCCAGCAGCACCAAAAGCCATATCATAATAAACGCCAGCCTCAATGTTGTTCTTTTGGCCCAAAATAATGCCGGCACGTGGCTGGAAATAGAACCCGCGCAAAT
This sequence comes from uncultured Bacteroidota bacterium, assembly GCA_902796265.1. Lineage (GTDB taxonomy): Bacteria > Bacteroidota > Bacteroidia > Bacteroidales > P3 > Colimorpha. The sequence goes on along the minus strand of CADBOG010000027.1, from coordinate 3,803 downwards.
CACCAAAATCCACAAAGCTAACCTCTTGGCTCTTGAAGTAAGCTCCAGCATAAAGTCCAAAGATGCCCGTTCTCCACGATGCATCCAAACCGGCTCCGAAATCGCCAGGTCTTGTGAAAGGATTGCTGAAAGCACGGTGGTAAGGTCCGTAGATATCCTTAGTGTCCCAAACCTCCTTCTGGATGCCCACAGGGAATGTGAGATCAGCCCCAGGAACGATACGCTCGAACATCAGTTCGTCTTCAGGGTCATCTAACAGAAAAACCTTGAGCGATGTCGTAGTCACATCGTAAATAAGAGTTGTCCAATAGTTGGTCGACCAAGCCCTAGTGTTGAAAGTGAAAGTACTTTGTGCGTTAGCACCCATAGAGAGCATAGCTCCCATCATTAAGAATAATAATACTTTTTTCATTCAGTTAAATATTTAAATTCGACAAAATCTATTAGAAAAGAGACATGGCAACCCACAAAAAAAGGGTAATTTTTCTATAATAAATACAACCATGCCATAATGCAAAAATACGAACTTTTTTTCAAAAAACGACTCTTTTTTATCAAAATAGTGACAAGCACGAACCTAAAATCTTGCAAAACATATTGAAAACCATATAAATGGCAAGCAAAAGACATCATCTTGGCACAAACCACAATGCACCATAATTCACGCCCGAAAAGCCACAAAACTTTTTCTCATTTATATTTTTCTAGTACTATCGTACGGCGTATAGTGGACCTTTCGTCGGTTGGCCATGTTCTTTATAGAGAGCATAAAAATGATGCATTATAATGTGTTTTTTGAGGTCTGTTTCATATTGCTTGCTTGTCGTTTCTTAGATATCTCAGCACTCCATATTGGTCGAGATAGAAGCACTGTTGGCAATCAATGCAGATATTGTTTTCCACCGGATATGGAGTTGGGTTGCCCGACAGTTTCAGTTGCATTGTATGACCGAAGATTTGCGTGAATTCACTTTTGACTTCCAAAAACTCGTCAGCGTCGGCCCACACCATTGAGCCTACAGGTGCATCTCCACCGCGAAAACTGCTCACCATTGCCAAATCCTCCATAAACTCTGTACGCACGCCAGCATCAAATGATTCAAGGAACAATGTATTTATCATTTTGACAAGCAGTTTTGGGTTCTGCGACACTTCGATGTCGTTGAACAAGTTGCTCCATGACAGCCATAAGGGATGAATACCAGCGTGAGAGAAGAGGAATTGTTTGCCACCAATCTCGCGAAAATCGCAGAGGGATAGCAGGTCGATGTTGTCATTCAAATCCTCGGAGATTATGTCTGCATATTCGTAACAGAAACGGTTGGCATCAACACTCCAAATACCCATTGGGTTGCCGAGGTACGACAAGTCGTGATTGCCCAACAACAACGTAACGCGGTCACGATTTTCTCTGGCAAAGGTTAGAATTTCGTGCAAATTATTGTAGGTTTGAAGGTTACTAATGTTATCAAAACCATAGGAATCTACATAGTCACCAAGGAAAATGCAAGGTGTTCCGCCTTTCACATAAGGAATAGCGTCTTTCCAGAAGGTACGTCCGTGGACATCGGGAATTAAAATAATGTTTTTCATAATTTTATTGTTTAAGAATTATAGACTTTGTTTTATTATTACTTGTTAATTGTTTGCTGACTTGAATCCGATAACATTGTGCTTCTTGGAGTCAAGCAACTCCTGGCGGCACATTTCGGTCAATTCGTCCCAGCTTGTGCGTTTGCCGTGAAGAACGCGACTTACCGTTGTTTTGCGGCTAATGTTCTCGATATGCCCTCCAGCGAGGTCAGGATAATGTTCCGCCAGTATGTGGGATTTTGTTTTATCAAGTGAGGATATCATACTGTGCCAGATTTTGGCACGAGTGTCGGTATCAGGTGTTTCAAATTCTATCTTGTACAGGAAGCGACGCTCAAAGGCTTTGTCCAAGTTGTTGGCGAGATTAGTTGTAGCGATTAGTATGCCTTCAAGGTTTTCCATTTCTTGTAGAATGATGTTCTGAAGAGTATTTTCGCTCTTGTCAATTGAGCGTTCAGCATCCTCCATGCGGCGATTGAATATGGCGTCAGCCTCGTTGAAGAGCATAATAGGTGCCACATCTGATTGGGAGACAATTTTGCGGTACTCGTCGAAGAGTTGCTTGACAAGTTTTTCGCTTTCGCCGTGCCATTTGCTGCGCAACTGACTGACCTCTACTTGGAATACGGCACGACCGGTTTTGCGTGCCAATTGCAGAACGGTTTCTGTCTTTCCTGTTCCTGGACCTCCGTGGAAAAGGCATGTGAATCCACACCGCAAACCACTTTTTTTTAGACGACGCAGCACGCTACGCATTTTATTCTTGTCAAGAAGTGTGGCCAGTTCTTCAACTTGGCGTGCCGTACTGATGTTGTAGAAAAGAGGACGTTTAACGATTTTGTCAGGTTGGAGCATCGAGGTAATGGAAACATTTGCCTCATCATCCTTAAAGGAATCTTCATCATCCAGCATAAGGTATGCCAAGGGATTCTTGTCAATCAGTTTTTCTGAAATGATTTTCTGTTTGGTATCTTTAGTTAGTGAGTATTCTAATTCGCTGTCACATGAGTTATCTGTACAACACTTGATAATACCACGTGTCAGCAATGGCGACTTGCCGTTTAGTAGACTAGCCCTCACCTTGTTGGTATTTTCACTGCTGCGAAGAATCAATACTGCCCTTTCAAATGGTACAGTTTGTGCCCCGTTGACCAACCATAGACATACCATCGACAATAGGAACATAAACTCATCTTCGTCCAACCCGTCGCGGAATTCAGCCATTACCTTGGCGAAGTGGAGGTTGGAGTTTGTATCCAGCAATCGAAGCACATTGTAATGCATCGACACCTTGGAAATCTGGCTTTTAGAAGCCATTACAAAACGTTCAAAAATATCCTCATAGAGTTCCATGTCAGAGGCATATACATGTAATTCATCCGACCAAACTCTATCGTAACTTAATTCCTGTAGCACCATCTGGTGAACATAATAGTTGATATCGCCCTGATCAACAACGAGTCCTCTCTCGACAAGCCTATCAATGACTGGTTTGTATTGCAATATCTCGAGGTTCGCCAAACCTAAATGATTTCCTATTTCGTATAGCCTCACTTTCTTTTTTGAACCCAACTCGCAAAGAATAGAAAATAGGATTGTTTCGTCGAAGGTCATACCTAATCTGGAAGTTAGGTATTTCAGTTCATCATCTATTCGAGAGTCGACGTTGTATATGGAAGGTTCCAAATAACTGTTTTGGCTGGCTCTACAAAGACGGAGCATGGCATCGATCAGCGTGAGGCCGTCGGAAGACGATTGGTTTTCAGAATTCTTTAAGTAAGTACTCATAATAACTATCTATTTTATTGTTTTTAAATTAATCATCTAATATACAACAACTAAACATATCATCACATCAACATGTCACTTGTGTCAGCTTGCTTTTGCCCTTTTACGCGTGACAGGGAAGCTGATAGAGGAGGCGCCTTGAAGTGCCCGTTCGACACAGTACTTGTTCACCAAAAGTTTGCGATCCTTACTGTCGGCAGCTTCGAACATGAAGTCTGTCAGCACCGTCTCCATAATACCTCTGAGGCCGCGTGCACCTGTCCCGTTGGAGTAAGCGGCTTCCGCTATGGCGTCCAGCGCCTCGTCGTTGAAAGTCAATGTTTTCCCATCAAGAAAGGCCAGTTTCTGGTATTGCTTGAGGATGGCGTTGCGCGGGAACTGGATGATACGTTTCAGGTCGTCTTTCCCAAGTGGGTTGGTGT
>CADBOG010000026.1 GCA_902796265.1 uncultured Bacteroidota bacterium | reverse complement strand
TGGAAAGAGGAGCTATGCCATTTGTCGACTCGATGGCAAGGACAGGCCTTTATTGGCCCAACTGCCTCTCAGCAACAACGAGAAGCTACGGAGCCATTCCCGCGATTACCGGTTCAGTAGGAGGTCCCAAGAGCTTCCAATTCGGTACGATGCCAGAACACAACAGTTTGCTGTCGTTACTAAAGAAAGAGGGTTACAATACACGAGCATACTACGGAGGAGAATTCACCTTCGACTGCATATATGAATATTTATCGGAGCAACGGAACGACTATTTCTCACCCTTCTATGAGGAATACAAAGCCACGAACGAAGCCAATGACGGCTACTGGTGGGGAGCAGGCGACGACTATCTGTTTAAGAATACTATCAAAAACCTTAACGAGGAGGTTGGGAGAACAAAGAACGGCATTAAGAATGAGCCATTTGTGGCATTAATCACGACCCTCTCGATGCACGACAAATTGAAACTCAACGACAGAAAGCAGCAAGCATATTATGAGCAACGAGCAAAAAAAACGGCAGTCACGGCATGCTCACCAAAGGTTACCGAATCTGAACCTACCGCATTGTTCACCGACGACCAAATAAAGGAATTCATACATAAGTATAGCCAACGAGAAGATTTTGCAAATACCATTTTTGTTGTCACGGGCGACCACGCTTCGGGGCGTCAACAAGGCGACAAGCTATCTTATCACCACGTGCCACTCATCATCTGGTCGCCTTTGGTGAAACGACCCGCAAGATTCAGTCATATCGTCACTCACAACGACATAGCGCCAGCACTTTATTCGCTGATGTCCAGCCATTATGGACTAAAAGCACAGCCTACCATCCATTGGCTTGGAGATGGGCTTGGTTCGACACCAAAAACGATTCTTGTGGTAAACTATATGCATGAGATTACCGATATAATCTACCAAAACCACTATTACGAATCAGGCACAAAATTCACGCCAGAAGCAGCATATTCGTTCGACAGCAATATGGTACTCAAGCCTGACAATCAAGCAATAGATGAATGCAAACGACAACTGGGGCTGATGACAAAACTGCTCTTCTATACCTACTATGCCGACCGACTTACGGCGCATCCCATCTTCGGACGCGACTACATATTGTCACGCAAATACACACCCGAAGGCGACATTGTATGCAAATATCCCAACCAGCCACCAAGCAAGGTAGGCAACAAAGCCTTCGTAATATTCCCAAATACACAATTCATTCCAAAAAAAGGCTTCTCGACCATTCGTGTCAACATAGAGGCAGACGTGACGGTGAGCAAAAGCATCAACATGTTCCAATACCCAGAGTTACGGTTCTGTTATACAAGTTCCTCAGAGCTGAAAGAAAGCGATAGGCTGAACAAATTCTTCGCCACAAACGGAACCGATGCAGCCGGTACCTACCATCTATCTTTGTCGAAAGAATTTCAAATGAGCGAAACGACACCAAGCATTATTTCGGTTGAGCTTAGCACACCTTTTTATGACGAGGACTATGTTTCGGATGTTACCATAACGCTATCGAATGTCGATTGTTCAATATACTACGGAAAAACCAGATAAGCAACCAATAGCCACTAAACAAATGAGAACAAATCTTTCCCCAACAAAAAGAGCGATGCTGATATTTACCGCATTCAGCATCATACTGATAGCATCATGCGAGAGAAATGAGAGCTTCGAATACCCAACATCAAAATACTGGGCACATTGTGTGAGCAATGTCGATTTGGGACGCAAAACAGCACCACTCTTCGAGGGTCTTGAGGTTGACATGAACTATTGTGAATATCAGGACAAAATATTCATGGGTCACGATCTTAGGGACACCATAAATGGACTCACATTCGAGATGTGGCTCGACTCGTTACCGCAGCCAATAACCAATCGTCTTTGGCTGGATTTCAAAAACTTGACAACCGAAAACGCCACTCGCGTGGTGGAGATAATACTAGCCGCCACCCGCAGACACGGTATTACCGACCTCATTATGGTGGAACAAGAGGACGTAGAAGCCTTGCAAATAGTTAAAGACTCTGGTATTCATGTGATTTTGTAGGTCGACAACCCATATTGGTCAGGTCATTCGGAGGAGGAATGGGAGGAGGCTACCAGACAACAAATCAAAATGCTCCATCCCGACGCTTTGAGCGGAGATTATCACATATTCCCACTTCTGCCGAACACTTTCCCAAACGAGAATATCCACATCTGGGACACACCGAGAGAATACAACGACACCAATGTGGCACATTCGCAGATGATTGCCTCCCATCCATCAGTAAAAGTGGTATTAGTTGACTATCCGATACCACCAGATGAAAAAGAAAAATAACAATTGAGATTTGAAATTGATTTTTTTTTGTTACTTTTGCATTTTGAAATAATACTAATAAAAACGATTAAAAAAAAGATAACTATATGAGATTCATCATCAACAGCCAACATCTGCTGAAGCATCTTAATGCAATCAGCGGGGTCATTTCCAGTACAAACAATACAGTACCCATCATTTCCTGCTTCCATGTGCATCTCGAGGACAACAAACTTGCCATCAAAGCCACCGACCTTGAGACAACCATGATGTGCCACATAGAGCTTGAGAACGCCATAGTTGACGGCATAGACACCATAGCCATTCCAGCAAAATTGTTGCTTGATGTGCTCAAGAACATGGACGACATGCCACTGAACATCTCTGTTGATGCCGACACCTACAACGTCAAGATTAGTTCCGGTAAAGGTGAATTCAACATTGCAGGACAAAATGCCGAATCCTATCCCGCAATGCCAGAGGTAAAAGAAACTGTTCAGACGACGCTACCGGCATCTGTGCTGGTCAATGCCATCAACAAGACCGCATTTGCCGCATCGACCGACGAGATGCGCCCACTTATGGCAGGCATCTACTGCGAAATGACACCCGAAAGCACCACATTCGTTGCCACCGATGCACACAAGTTGGTTCGCTACCGCAGAAACGACATCCATTCGGATGAGATGGCCAGCTTTATCCTCCCACGCAAACCCGTCATGATGGTCAAGAACATCCTCAGCAGCAACAAGGAGGAATTTGACGTCAATGTTGAATACAACAACACCAATGTCATCTTCTCGTTCGACAACTTCATGATTCTCTGCCGCCTAGTTGAAGGCAAATACCCCAACTATGAAGCTGCTATTCCTAAAGAAAACCCCAACAAGCTGACAGTTGACCGCCAGACATTCATCAACACATTGAAGCGTGTGAGCCTCTTCGCCAACCAGTCAACCTGGCAGGTGCGCCTTAGCATCAGCGAACGCGAGCTGCAGATTTCGTCGGAAGACATAGAGTTCTCGAACAAGGCAGAAGAGTCGATACCTTGCAGCTACGAGGGCGACCCAATGGAGATTGGCTTCAACGCACGATTCCTCACCGAAATGGTCACGAACCTTGACACCGAGCAGATACTTATCGAACTCTCGCACCCAAGCCGTGCCGGTATCATCTTCCCCATCAGCGAAGACGAGGCCTCGAAGGGCGAAGACATACTAATGCTTGTCATGCCCGTCATGTTGGCAAACTGAATTGACAATTGATAACTTATCTCTGAAAATTGAAAAACAAACGACACGGAAAGATACGCCTGTGGGCCGGAAGGACATCGACAATATTCAGCATAATGTTGGTGCTATTTGTCTTTGGCCTCCTGTTGTTCGTCGAGTACCACTCGTATAAGGCAACACACGAGATGCAGGAGCGTATCGCCTATCAGGTTGACCTCAACCCCGAAACCACTGAGGAAGAGGCATTAAGCCTGCGCGAGGAGCTGCTCGAAATGGAATATGTCAAGGCGGTGGATTATATCTCTGCCGACGAAGCCGCAAGGCTCTTCAGCACAGAATTAGATGAGGATATACTGACGTTGCTGGACAGCGTTAATCCCCTCTACCCCACCCTCATGGTTACGTTGAAGGCCACCAGCAAACCCTCTCAAATAGCAAGCCAACGGCAGAATTTCGAGAAAGAGGTTAAAGAGTATGCATGCGTCGACGGAGTAACCTACCACGAGTCGATGCTCAACGACCTGAACGAAATCTTCTACAAACTCTCGTGGTTTCTTGTGATTTTCGTAGTATTGCTGCTTTGCGTCTCGATAGCACTCATCGGCACAACTATCCGCATCGCCATCTACTCCAACCGCAACACCATTCGAACGATGAGCATGGTGGGAGCCAAGATGGGATTCATCACTCGTCCTTTCCTATGGAGGAGCATAATCTACGGATTCTTGGGTGCAACGCTGGGCATGCTGCTGATGTGGGTGGCAATCTATGTCTTCAACAAGCAGTTCCATCTGGCGCTGTTCCATCCACGCTATTTCATGGGATACATCATTCTCGTGACGGTGGTGTACATCGTTGGAATAGCAATCTCGTTCCTGTCGACCTACATCTCTGTGCATCATCATATACGCAGAAAAGAAGATTAGGAACTTAGAAAGTGATAATTGAACTTAAAACTATAAACTTTGGAAACAAAAAAGAAAAACATCCCCACAAAGCCTGCTGCCAACAGCAGCAGCAAAAGCGAAGCGACACCTGAAACCTTCGTGTTTGGGCCTATCAACTACATCCTCTTAGCAGCAGGCATAGTACTGCTGGGCTTAGGATATATCCTCCTCAGCGGTGGCGGCAGCGACGACCCTAACGTCTTCAATGCTGACATGTTCGACAGCCGTCGTCTTGTTGTCGCTCCCCTCATAATCGTTGCAGGTCTTGTAGTTGAAATCTGCGCCATAATGTTCAGGAAGAAGGAAAATAATAATTGAGAATTGAAATATGGATTGGTTACAAGCACTTATTCTCGGAATCGTGCAGGGCTTGACAGAGTACCTGCCAGTCAGCAGTAGCGGTCACTTGGCAATAGGCCAAGAGCTTTTTGGAATGGATAGCGGCGAAGGCAAACTGGCATTTACCGTACTGCTCCACATAGCTACTGTCCTCAGTACAGTTGTTATCCTATGGAAAGAAATCGTCTGGATTTTCAAAGACCTTTTCAAGTTCCAATGGAATGAAGGCACGAAATATGCAGTCAACATCCTCATCTCGATGATACCCGTCGCAATTGTGGGTTTCTTCTTCAAAGACAAGGTAGAGGAAATCTTCGGCACTGGTTTGACTGTTGTAGGCATCTGCCTGCTGATTACCGCCACACTATTGGCATTCAGCTATTTTGCAAAACCACGCCAGAAAGAAAACATCTCGCCACTACATGCTTTTATTATCGGTATAGCACAAGCCATTGCCGTGCTTCCCGGCCTTTCGCGTTCTGGTTCAACCATCGCAACTGGTCTTTTGCTCGGTGACAAGAAAGAGCGTCTTGCCCAGTTCTCGTTCCTTATGGTGATACCTCCTATACTCGGTGAGATGTTGCTCGACATCAAGGACATTGCCGACCAAGGAGTCAGCGCCGCTTTTGGAGGCATTAGCCCTCTGGCTGTCATCATTGGATTCATCTCGGCATTCGTAGTCGGATGCCTGGCATGCAAATGGATGATAAATATCGTAAAGAAGGGCAAACTCATTTGGTTTGCAGTATATTGCGCCATTGTAGGACTTGCAGTACTAATTTTTTAATCTTTGAATTTTGAGAAGTTGAATTACTAACCGGTCAATTCAAAAAACAGAATTCGAAACAGATAATGGAGGCCATTATCCCTATAGATAAGCCAGTAGGATGGACATCATTTCAGGTCGTCAACAAGCTGAAATGGCATATACGACATCTGACAGGCGTAAAGAAATTCAAAATTGGTCACGCTGGCACGCTCGACCCGCTTGCCAGCGGACTTCTTTTGGTATGTGTGGGCAAAGCCACCAAGCAGATCGAAAAACTGCAATCGGGGATAAAGGAATATAGTGGCACAATGGTACTGGGTGCCACAACCCCCTGCTACGACCTTGAGCGAGCCATAGACAACTACTATCCGTTTGAGCACATTACAACCGAAGATATAGAGAATGCACGCAACCGCTTTGTTGGCGAAATAGAGCAAACACCCCCAATCTTCTCGGCTGTAAAGGTCGATGGACAACGAGCCTATCAAGCGGCAAGAGAAGGTGACGATGTGGCCATTACCGCAAAAAAGGTCACCATATATGAGTTCAGTGTTACTAAACGAATTGATAATGATAGTGATTCAAGTAGTTTTAGTTTGCCTACTAGCTCTAATGATACGAAAGACAATCGCTTTGGGGCCGACACACACCTCTACCGTAACCCCCAAGGAGTGGTTCCTAAGGGACTTCCATTGCTTGATTTCCATGTCACTTGCAGCAAAGGCACCTATATACGCAGTTTGGCTCGCGATATGGGTGAGGCACTTAAATCTGGTGCATTCCTATCTGCATTGCGACGTGAACGGATAGGCGACTACAGAATCGAAAATGCTATTCAGTTGAATGATATTGAAAGAACAATAACAACCGACATCCTGGCTATAGAATAATGCCCACGATAAGATTACTACAAGGCATAAACAATCCACAGACTTGAAACTATATTAAATATGATTAATACCTTATATTCTACCATGAAGCTTTCGCAATTCAAGTTCAACCTTCCCAAAGACTTGATTGCCGAGAAGCCGTCAAAACTCCGCGACGAAGCACGTCTGATGGTTCTCAACCGTGAAACACAGACCATTGAGCACAAGCTCTTCAAAGACCTAATCAATTATGTCGACACCGACGATGTAGTGGTGGTCAACAACACCAAAGTGTTTCCTGCCCTGCTGAAAGGTCAAAAGGAGAAAACAGGAGCACAAATCACCGTATTCCTGCTGCGTGAGCTTAATCCCGAAACGCGTCTATGGGATGTAGTCGTCGACCCCGCACGCAAAATCCGTATAGGCAACAAGCTCTATTTTGGTGACAGCGACGCTCTTGTGGCAGAAGTCATTGACAACACCACATCGCGTGGCCGCACCATCCGTTTCCTGTTCGATGGTTCAAATGAAGAGTTCATAAAGAAAATCAAGAGCATGGGCCTCACTCCCCTCCCAGATGAAATCCGTGCTATGCGTGATATCACAAACGAGGACAAGGAGCGCTACCAGACAATATATGCAAAAGTGGAAGGCGCAGTAGCAGCACCTACTGCAGGTTTGCATATAAGCCGCGAATTGATGAAACGCTTCGAAATAAAGGATGTGAAGTGGGCAGAACTGACAGTTCATGCTGGCATAGGCAACTTTAAATCGATAGAGGTTGAAGACCTCAGCAAACATCGTCAGGATTCTGAAGAGATGATTATTGACGAGAAGTGCTGCGACATCATCAATAATGCAAAACAAACAGGCCATAAGATATGCTGCATTGGAACGACAACGATGAAAGCTATCGAAACAGCCGTAACTATTCCTGGAAAAGTGAGTCCCTACGAAGGTTGGACAAACAAGTTCATCTATCCTCCCCACGACTTCACTATTGCCGACATGATGGTCACTAACTTCCATCCATCCATGTCAGCAATGTTCATCATGGTGTCAGCATTCGGAGGTCCCGAATTTGTCATGCAGGCATATCAAACCGCCATCAAAGAGAAATACAAGTTCCACACCTATGGTGACGCAATGCTGATACTATAATCCAGGAAAGGTTTTGATGGTGTGAATTGAATGAACAATGAGTCCTTTAGCTGAGATACTGCGTCCTTCAACACTAGACGACTATATAGGCCAACAGCATCTTGTAGGGCCTGGAGCCGTATTGCGCACCCTCATAGAGAGTGGCAATATCCCATCGATGATATTTTGGGGACCTCCCGGCATCGGCAAGACAACTTTGGCGATGATAATCAGCAATACTCTGAAGCGACCTTTTCACACTTTAAGTGCCATCAGCAGCGGCGTAAAGGAAGTGCGTGAAGTAATCGAAAAAGCCAAAAGCGAAGAAGGCTCTATTCTTTTTATCGATGAGATTCACCGTTTCAACAAGTCGCAGCAAGACTCTCTGCTTGGTGCTGTTGAACGAGGCACGATAACCCTTATAGGAGCCACAACAGAGAATCCTTCCTTCGAAGTCAACTCGGCTTTACTCTCCCGATGCCAAGTATATGTTCTCAAGGAGTTCGGCAAACATGAGATGGAGCAACTGATTACTTCAGCCATTGCCCACTACGCAACACAAGGAATCACTGTTGAGGTGAAAGATACCGAAGCTCTACTTCGTATCAGCGGCGGAGATGCACGAAAGTTACTGAACGCCATAGAGCTGGTAGTGAACAGAGAACAAAAGAGCGGGAATGGTGATAGCAAGACAATTACTATTGACAACGAGAAAGTTGTCAATGTCATACAGCAAAACCTTGCACTCTACGACCGCCAAGGAGAAATGCACTATGACATCATAAGTGCTTTCATCAAGTCAATGAGAGGCAGCGACCCCAACGGTGCCATATATTGGCTGGCAAGGATGATTGAAGGCGGCGAGGATCCTGTATTCATTGCTCGAAGGATGCTTATTTTTGCCAGCGAAGACATAAGCAATGCTAACCCAAACGCTCTACTGTTAGCCAATGCATGCTTTGAAGCCGTTACCAAGATAGGCTACCCCGAATGCCGAATAACACTCTCTCAATGTGCCATCTATCTCGCCAATAGCGCAAAAAGCAACAGCACATATATGGCACTCAACAACGCCCAACAGGCAATAAGACGTACAGGAGACCTTCCTGTGCCACTACATATCCGCAATGCGCCAACAAAACTCATGAAGGAGATGGGTTACAGCGATGGATACAAATATGCGCACGACTATCCTGGCAACTTTGTAGAACAAGAATTCCTACCAGATGCGTTGAGGGGCACAAAGTTCTACGAGCCAGGCGACAATGCCCGAGAAAACGAAACACGCAAATTGATGCAGTGGCGCTGGAAAGATAAATACGGATATTAACAATCAAGACAACTCATACCCGGAGATTACATCCAATCAAACACTTAAGCATACAAAAACATGGCCGACGCACTTCTGACTGTTGAGAATCTGACCAAATCATTTGGAGACAAACTGTTGTTCGAAGACATCAGTTTTGGCATCAACGCAGGACAGAAGACAGCCCTCATAGCTCGCAACGGATATGGGAAAAGCACCCTACTTAATATCCTTACGGGCAAAGAGCTACAGGACAGCGGGAAAGTGACATTCAGAGGCGACGTCAAGATGGCGTACCTGCCACAACGTCCTGACTTCCACGCACATCAAACAGTACGCAGTTTTGTTGAAGCTGCCGAGCGTCCTGAAAACGTAGAGAGTTGGGATTTCGAACAGAGAGTGAAAGAAGTTCTCTCGCGACTCGAAGTCGACAGCCTTATGGATAGAGCCATGGACACCCTAAGTGGTGGTGAGCAGAAAAAGGTAGCACTCAGCCGAATACTAATAGATGACACAAACTTGCTACTCCTCGATGAACCCACCAACCACTTAGACATCACAATGATAGAGTGGCTCGAAGAGTTCCTTTCGAAGCAACGGCTTGCTATACTAATGGTTACCCACGACCGTTATTTTCTAGACAACGTGTGTCAAGATATCATCGAGTTGGACAATAGCCGATTGTACAGTTATAAGTGGAACCGTGGTGATTCAGACATGCACAAGGCAAGTCCTTTCAACTACTATCTTGAGAAAAAAGCCGAACGGCAATACAATGAGCGTGCTGAAGTAGAAAAGGCCAAGAGCCTTTACCGCACCGAGCTCGAATGGATGCGTCGCATGCCACAGGCACGAGGCACAAAAGCACGTGCAAGAATTGACGCTTTCTACGAATTGGAGCAGAAGGCACATACCCGCTTTGAGGAAGAGAAACAACATCTTAGTGTAAAGACCGAAAGAATTGGTGGTAAGATACTTGAACTATATAATATATGTAAGTCCTATGATGGAAGAACAATAGTAGACGATTTCTCATATACATTCAAAAAAGGAGAAAAGATTGGAATCGTAGGACCTAACGGTATAGGCAAGAGTACATTTTTAAGCATACTTACCGAACATATCCGTCCCGATAGCGGTCGAGTAGTCGTAGGACAAACCATACAATTTGGGCTCTACACACAAACCGGTCTTCAAGCAAAGGACGACCGTAGGGTGATTGACATCATCAAAGATGTGGCGGAAGTCATTGAGCTGGAAAACGGCAAAGAGATGTCAGCACACCAATTCCTTTCCTACTTTGGTTTTGATGATATGACGCAGTATAACTATTTCGGCAACCTTAGTGGAGGCGAAAGGAGGAAACTATACCTACTCACCGTGCTGATGGCTAACCCTAATTTCTTGATACTCGATGAGCCAACCAACGACTTGGATATCTACACGCTAGGCATCCTTGAACAGTTTCTTATAGGCTATAAGGGTTGCTTAATAATAGTGAGTCACGACCGTAGCTTTATGGACAATATTGTTGACCACATATTCGTGTTTGACGGAGAAGGGAAAATACGCGACTACCACAGCAACTATACCGAATACAGAGCAACCAAACAGCAAAAAGAACGCGATGCACAAAAACAACGCAAAGACGAGAAACCACGTTACGAACGCAATCGCACAGACAAGCCCAAAGCCACCTACAAGCAACAAAAAGAATACGAACAGCTAACCGCAGAGATAGAAGCTCTAAATAAGGAAAAAACAGAAATAGAGACATTGCTCTCGTCAGGTACCGAAACCGACACGGCAAAGATAACAGCAGCATCAGAGCGAATCGGCACCCTCATAGCCGAACTTGACGACAAAGAGTTAAGATGGTTGGAACTTGATGAGATAGTCAACAATTAAAAAATGATTTCTTAAACATCACATATATAACATTATGACAACCGAAGCACTTATTGAGAAAATACGCCAATTGGCACCAGCAGAATATAACAGCATCATTGTGGACAACGCTGTTACCATCAAGAAACATATATACGGATACATCAACGCTTCGGTGCAACGCGTTGAGTACCGCACTCAGAGAATATCTGCCGCCATCGACGGAGAGCTAAAAAGTGCCATCGAGCAGATAACGAGCAATAACGGAGATCGTTATGTAAGATTCCCTTCACGAATAATAGAACTGATGAAGGAGGCTCCTGCATATTCGTCAGAAAGTTTCTTCAGCAGCATGAAAAATAAGATGAGCGAGATGATAAACGGAGGGAGAGAGGTCGACCACCATCATATAACACTAACTATGGAGAACGGAAACATTGCCAAGCAACAGCCTTGTTTCGCCATAAGAGAAGAGTGCTCCGTGATGAATTGTCCAAAATGCGAGGGAAGCGGATATATTGAGCAGACAAACTCAAATGGGGTTTCAGAGAAGGTGCAATGCCCCGACTGCAAGGGACGAGGAATTGTGGGGAAACTGACATTTTTCACACCCAACTTGGTTGAACGGCAAGCAAGCATCATACGCTGCTTAACGGGCAATATCGAGGGATTGAAATTCAACATTGAAGCAGATGGAGCTACTATTAACGGCACTTCCTATAAAATCCATCTTGGTGAAAGGCGTAGAATGCTGATTCACGTAGGAGGACAAGACACTGAAGACTTCGACAGCGACATACTTCCTTATCTTGATTTCGTAAGGGATAAAGTAGGTGACGACAACGCAATAGAGGATTACTTTTATTATATGCTACCCTGCTACTCGTTCACATATCGCAATGTCATCACAAGCGAACTACATCTAGGTCTTCTTGTCGACCCCGAGAGACAACCAGCCTTGATACTTAATCTCGAAGGGAGTGGCAAGAAACTGGTGTCTAGTGTCAAAGACAGTTTCAAAAGCATTGGAAACTTTTTCGGTAGCATCAGCCGCTCAAATGGATTCAAAGACAAGGAAGACTTGAGGCGAACACTGCGACTACTGATAGCTGTTGCCGTTGCCGACGGCATTGTGGGCGAAGAGGAAAAAAAGACACTCACACTTGCAATTCGTGGAATGGAACAGTTCACCGGAAACGAGCAAGAGGCATTGGTTCAGTGTTTGGGCAACAGCGATGCAAGCTTTCTAACGAAAGAAGATTTCTCTTTCAATCGCCCAGAAAATGCAAAAGAGACAATTGTGCGCATGCAGGAAATGGCAGAGGCTGACAACAATGTGCATGAAGCCGAGCGAGAGATAATAGAGCGATTGAAACTGTCTATTTGAAGGTTGCAAATCGCGAAAAAACGATAATAATTCCCGAAGAAAAAAGGCCCATACACAATCTGATTATTAAACTATTATATCACAATAAAAAAAATTTTCCTGTCGTTGTAAAAAAACACCCACAAATGTTACTCATGTAAATGAGAGCACCGATGGGGTTGAGCGTTTCCCGTCGTCTCTTCTTCGCCACATCCAGGGAAAAGCAGACTTTCCCTGGATGGCGAAAGAATGAAAAAGTAACAAAAGTCTGCAAAACAAACAAAAACAAACAACGATGAAAAAAATTCTTTTCACTGTGGCAGCAGTCGCCCTGATCATTTCACTTGGTTCATGCAAGAAGACCTGCAAATGTGTGTCCAAAGTCGACGGTACTGTGGTTAATACCACTACCATGGAGACTAAAGGCAAATGTGCAGATCTCAACGTCAAACAAACCAGCATGGGAATGACCCAAGAGACCACTTGCGAAAACGAATAGTTTGATTCGAAACATAAATATGGGGTGCCGAGAAATCTCTCTGCACCCCATATTTGCATATTGCAGCATTTTCGCCTTAACTCAATAGGAACAAAAGTAATCTTTAGAGGTTGCCTAAAAAAATTTTCGCTGAATGAAAAAAAAACTGTATCTTTGCAAACTGAAATATAGTTGAACAACAATCAAAATATTCATATCATGGTAGATTACAAGAAGATAGGCCTTGTGAACACTCGCGAGATGTTCAAGAAAGCCGTTAACGGCGGTTATGCAATCCCCGCCTTCAACTTCAATAACATGGAGCAGATGCAGGCCATTATTCAGGCAAGCGTCGAAACCAAGAGTCCCGTCATCCTTCAGGTTAGTAAGGGTGCTCGCGACTACGCCAACCCAACCCTGTTGCGCTACATGGCAGAAGGTGCTGTAGAGTATGCCAAAGAGCTCGGTTGCCCCAACCCACAAATAGTGTTGCATCTCGACCATGGCGACAGCTTTGAGACCTGCAAGAGCTGCATCGACATGGGCTTCAGCAGCGTGATGTACGATGGCAGCGCACTGCCCTACGAAGAGAACATAAAGATTTCTCGCCAGGTGGTAGAATATGCCCACAAGTACGACGTCACCGTCGAGTGCGAACTCGGTGTTTTGGCTGGTGTAGAGGATGAAGTATCCTCTGAGGTGAGCCACTATACCAAACCCGAAGAGGTGATTGATTTTGCCACCCGTACCGGTTGCGACTCACTTGCCATCAGCATCGGAACCAGCCATGGCGCATACAAATTCAAACCCGAGCAGTGCACCGTCGACCCCAAGACTGGTCGTCTGCTGCCTCCTCCATTAGCATTCGACGTCCTCGAGGCCATCGAGAAGAAGCTTCCCGGTTTCCCCATCGTCCTTCACGGCTCAAGCTCAGTACCTCAAGACGAGGTTGACACAATCAACGCCAATGGCGGTGCCCTGAAGGCTGCTGTAGGTATTCCCGAAGAGCAGTTGCGCAAGGCAGCCAAGAGTGCTGTTTGCAAGATTAACATCGACAGCGACAGCCGTCTGGCAATGACCGCTGCAATCCGCAAACACATGGCTGAGCATCCCGACCACTTCGACCCACGCCAGTATCTGAAACCTGCACGTGAGAGCATGAAGAAGATGTACATCCACAAGATTGTGAATGTCCTCGGTTCTAACGACAAACTATAAATAGTTGATTATTGAAATATCATATTTTTGATTTTCAATATTCAACAATAGAAAAGAAAAAATATAGGCGCCGTGTAAAAATGGCGCCTTTTTTGTTACATACATAATATAAGGGGTGTTTGCTTCCCCGCAACGGTAACTTTATAATCTAATAATGCCTCTACCATAATCATCGATGACCATCCAAGATAAGCAAGCAAGATTTGTCAACATGATAAAAGAGCATGAACGCCTGATACTTAGAGTGTGTGCTCTATACAGCGACGTTGCTCGCGAGGAGTTACCCGACCTCTACCAGGATGCCGTCTGCGCCCTGTGGGAATCGTTTGATTCCTTCAAAAACGAGAGCAAGGTATCTACATGGATATACTCAGTTACACGATTCAACATGCTCAACCACAGACGCAAGAAAAAATATGAAACCGTCCAACTCGACGAAAGTACTCTGCCAACAACACATGAAAACGATGATGCACTTACTGAACTCCGTGAACTCATAGCCCTTCTACCAAAAGACGAAAGAGACCTGTTGATAATGTGGATGGAAGGATTCACTGGTCCCGAGATTGCCAAAGCTAGCGGACTGCCTTACGGTGTAGCAGCTGTACGACTTACCCGCATCAAGATGAAACTCCGTAAATTAATGAAAAACAGATAGCCTATGAAAAAGAGTGATAACAATATCAAAAACCTTTACAACCGTTTCTCAAAAGAAATGGATCAGGTAACACTTCCTTCACCAGAGGATGTAATCGCGGGAGAAGAAGATAGGGTATCATCTTCCAAGAATAGTGGACGAGAGATTCTGTTGACACGCAAATCGCCACAACGATATTGGTTTTTCGCTGCTGCTGCCGCTGTGCTTGCTGCAATATTATGCATATCCATGCTGATGAGAAGCAACGGTTTGTCGCATGATGGACAGTCACCGATAATCGCAACCAACATCACTAATGAAGATACCACACCAATAATCGAATCCGAAAGCCCACATATCGAATTAGATGAGGTTAAAACACCAATCATCAAAGATAAGATAGAAAACAATACTTTGGTTGCAAAGCAGAAAACAGTCATCATCAAGAATGACAGTCTAATTTCTGATACAATCAATCGGCATCCTCAAGAATCAACAACTCCCCTGCTGGCAACAACCCCCTCAGAGGAGCTGCCCGATGTCCAACAAAACGCTATCGAAACACCAACCAAGAACATAACGCTGGCTGACGAGACAGCACCAAAAGCAGATAATTCTGCATCGGATTCTACTGAGATAGTGCAACCGATAAAACAAAAGACGCTTATTGACGACAGCCAAAAAGCCATGAAGGAACGACGCCACCGTCGCAACAAGAACCAAGACACAAAGACAATACTAGAGGAAAAAATGAAAGAGAGTCAAAAAAACATATTCATTACTACACCACAATCAACAACCACCTTTCATAAATAACCACTTTTGATTCTCAAACAACTAAAATATCATCAAAATACCCCTGACAATGAAACAAATAATCGTTGCAATTGCCCTGTTATTCTGCTTTCATACCGCAATAGCACAGGAATGGGAAATCAATGTCGGCACCGAATCCAAAGCCCTTAAGTATACTGGTTCGGGTGTTGTTCAAAGCACGGGTTTCATCGGCACAATAGGCAACACCACCTATCTTATGCGCCGCACAGACGAACGCAAGGACAAACCATACCTCGTAAGCTACAATCGCGACCTCATCGAGATACACCAAACCATGCTGCCCAATGGCAAGAACCAAACACTTTATGGTGGATTTGCCAATGCAGAGTCTATCGACCTTTTGATGACCGACCGCGTAGACAATACTTATAAGGCATTTAAGCTGAGCTATGGCCCCAATACCTTGGTAGAAAAGAACGCACCAAAGGAACTTGCTTCATTCACGTCCGATGGAAGTATCTACACATTTGTGAGCAGCTCGCAATCAAGCGACTGGACAGCCATAATCTTTGCCGAGCTTGACGACAATAGCGTAGAATGGCGAATCAACATGTACGACACTGAACTTGAAGAGCTTTGGAATATGGAGCTCACGCTTGGCCTGGTGAGCGACTGGTTAGTGACCGATAGTGCCGATGTCATCACTGCAGGCTTCCGCAACGGCAGTGATGGCAAAACGACAATGCTGAGTTTCAATATTATCGATGGCGAACACGACCTTTCTTTCGATATCGATGAAGAACTTGACAGATTGCAGACAATGGAGGTGGTTCGCTATGCTGAAGGCAAGATATACTGCACAGGCCTCATAGAGGGCGAAAAGCAAGACCTAACAGGTCGTTGGAGCTCAGGATTCTACTCACTAGTATTCGACACCCATACCAGAAAGGTGTCCCACTATGAGAAGGTTGACTTTGTCAGGGGAAACATAGCAGATTTATGCAATGTGGCTCACCGCATCAAAATGAAAGTGCTCTCTACCGACCGTTTGAGTATCTGCAATTATCGTTACGACGATGACGGAGCCACAGTTCTCTTCGAACGCAGCTACAACCTCTTCGTAGACGGTATGTTCAACTATACCGACTATGTAGGTATGCTCCTCTATCGCCTTGACAACACCGGCAAGATAATATGGCACCACACCATACCTCGCGACGTGAAGGCTCCTGCCGGCATTCATAACGGTGTCCGCACCCGCCTAACACCTGCCGATGACAATGGCAAATACACCATTTTTTACATCGACGACCCCGACAATCTTAATCCCAAACCTGGAAGACCGGCAAGCGATATCGCCATCAACCGCAGCAAAAACATCCTCATGGCCCTCTCGGTCGACAAACAGGGCAATATCACTCGCCAGATTCTTACAATCCCCAAAAAGTCAGCCTGCATCGGGGCTCCCCACCGGTTGCCGACAGGCGAATATATGCAGCTTCTCGCCCAACCTCACAAGTCTAACATAGCAATCCTCAAATACGAGTAGTTCATCTATTTGCAGTCCTCCTAGAACCAAACTAAACACTATGCACGCCATCACAAAGTCATTCATCCTGTCGTTCTTTCTGGCTTCAACCGTCATTGCATCAGCCCAAGTGAGATATGACCTCAACCGTTTCGACGGCATCAAGTCTGAAGGCCAAATGCCCAAAGACATCTCTCTCACCCTTGAGGAACTCTACACCCTCGACAAACAGCGAGTACGCGACTATAACGACGGCAGACTTCGCAACCGCGACCGCGTCCTAAAAGCCTCATATCAGATTCACCGCACAATGACTTCGGGCCGCATCCTTTTTGGCGACCCAATCACCCGCATGGTAGAACACATAGCCGACACTCTGCTCAAGGACTACCCCACCCTACGCAGCGAGCTTCGCTTCTACACCATCAAGTCGCCCGAAGTCAATGCCTTTGCTACAGGACAGGGAATCATATTCGTCTGCACAGGCCTTGTGGCACAAATCGAGGACGAGGCACAGCTGGCTTTCATTATCAGCCACGAGATAGTCCACTATCTTAACAAGCATAGCCTTGAGGAAATATCACGCCGCAAACACGATAGCGACGACATAGATGCCGAGACACAACAGATGCGCGACTTCATCAAGTATCACAACCGCTCACGAGAGATGGAACGCGAAGCCGACAGCCTTGGCCTCACCTTGTTCTACATCAACAGCCCCTACGACAAGAATGTTACCGAAGGTGTTTTCGATGTGCTCCAGTATGGCTATCTGCCTTTCGACGATATTCCATTCGACACAACCTACTTCAACACACCCTATTACCGACTCCCCGACGACTGTTTCATGGACAAAGTGGCTCCTATCACAGCTCGCGACGACTACAATGACTCTCTCAGCACCCACCCCAACATTCTGAAACGACGCAATGCAACCGCAGCCATCATCGGGGACGACAAGAGTGGCAACCGTTTCGTAACAGTCAGCCAGCAAGAGTTCGAACATATTCGTGCACTCGCACGCTTCGAATGTGTGCGCCAGGACCTTATCTACACCGAATACTCACGTGCATTCTACGACTGCTTCCTGCTCAAACGACTCTACCCCGATAATGCCTACGTCGAACGCTCACTTTGTCAGGCACTATATGGTCTCGCAAAATATAAGACCTACACCAGCACCAGCCGCGTTGTGGGCGACTATAAAGACTTTGAAGGCGAAGTACAGCAATGCTACTATCTCTTCCGTCGCATTAAACGCGAAGACCTGGCTCTAGTCGCTGCACGCAAGCTCTGGCTCAGCCATCAGCGTTTCCCCGAAGACACCACCATTGCCAAGATGACCGACGACCTCTTTTCCGACCTGGCGGTGAAATACAGCCTCAATAAAGACTTCTTTGTCGCCAAACCTCCTCAGGCAGACACCAGCAGCGTAGACGAGAGTAAACTATCCAAATACGAACGCCTGAAACGCAAAAAACAACGTCAGAGCACGAACAATCCACGTGCCTACATCTTCACCGACCTTCTGATGGACAACCCATCGTTCGCCACCTATCTTGAATCACATCTAGCCCCACCCAAGCAGTCAGAAAAGACCGCAACAAAAAAATCCAACAATCAAATCGTCTATAGCCCAACCTACACAGTGGTGAGCAAAAGCACTGGAGAATTGAACATACTCAAGTCAGAGAAGAACGAGACGAACCTCTACAACCAAATCAGCAACGCAGCCTCGAAAAAAGGCATCTCCTCTGTAGACTTCTCCGACCAGCGTCTACACAGCATCACTTCAGCCGAACAATACAACGAATGGGTTGAACTTACCGAATGGGTTGGCGAATTCTGGCAGACACGAGGCGACTTCGACATGCTTTTCTCCGTACAGCCGCAGGTGAACCGCATCGTCAACAAATACGACGCCTCAACTATCAACATGACACTTGTTGCCAACCGCGAGAACATAACCGATCGCATCGGAAGCAACTCCCTATGGTATGCCTGGATAATTCCCTTGACACCAATAGCCATCAACAAGATTGTTGCCCACTCCCAAGCCACCCTGATATACAATATCCAAATTGACGCTTCACGAGCCAAAAAGCTCTCCCGTCACACAACATTGCTCAGAGAATCCGACGAGAAGGCTCGCATCAAGTCTGCCATCTACGACCACTTCGCCAACATCGACCACGATACCCTTGCCGCCATACCTGGATATATGGGTTCACGATTCAACTTTGCGCTCTCCACATCAGTAGGACCTGGCACCATCGGCATCCGCCATCACGAAGGCTCTGTTTCCTTCCCCCGCACAATGTTTTTCAGCATGTCGTTGGGCCTTGATGCCGAATACATATTATCGCGCAAAGCCGCCCTTCACCTCACTGCCGACATAATACCATCATCCTTCTTCCCCAATAGGTATTGTTTCGAAAACAACACACCCCCACAAGGGTACAATTACAATCCTTCAAGCAGCCTACTCGACTCTGCTCTCTCCATCAACAACATGCGTTTCTCAATAGCGTTGCGTAGTTACACAAATCCTGCTCCCCTAGGCTATTACTGGGATATCGGTATCGATGTCGACATCTCAAAAGTTGTCAACCCGCCAGCCAATCTCATCGAAAAGACCAAAACCCTTGGCGGTATTCATTTCCAATTTGGACGCAACCACATCTTCGGAGACCATGTTCTATTTGGCTACTATGCTCGCTATGGTCTTCTCTTTGGTGGCGAATTTTTCAATCGTGAAATTTATAACACACTACCTTTCAACCCCCGTTTTGCCAACCTTTTCCGTTTTGGAATCAACATCGGCCTCGTACCCTAACAAATATCTGATTACTATATCCACAAGCAATGAAAAAAGCACTATTCTTCGCATTAGTTTTGGCTTTGACGGCGCCCATGCTCAAAGCCCAGTATTATGGCGGTATCGGTAGCATCCGTGGCGGCCGCATCAATGTCTTTGGAGGAATCCATAATGGCATGACAGGCGGAACAGAATTCTATGGTTCCACTGTCACCACAGAATATGGTTACTCCTACCAATATTTTAGTGAGACTCAACCCACTACCATGAATCACGACATGAGTGCCTGTTTAGGTATCGATTTTTCAGTTCTTAACGACCGGAACGAGTCCTTCTTAATAGGTGCCACCGCAGGCATCTTTGGCAACAAAAACATAATACATGCCACATTCGACAAAGCCACTCTGGGACGACCCTACGATACCAAGATTGACATCGAATCCAATCAGATTGACTTTCATATCGGTTTAGCTGGCATGGTATATATTGTTCCCGAGAAGGTCAGCATCGACTTCAGCATAGGACCAGGAGCACTCTTTACTTTTGGCGACCAGGTTCGATACAGACGCACCCCTACCCTACCTAATGACACCCGTGATAACGCATGGGGCGACGCACCAAAGGTTGACGACTTCATGAAATTCCCAAACATTGACATTATGGCATTTGCACGCATAGGCGTCAGTTATAACATTACTGATATCATGTGGGTAGGAGCACTCTTCCAATATCACCAACCCATCATAGCTTTCGGTGGAGAAAATACTGCTGAGTATGTAATACGTAGTGTCAACGATGACATCCGCTACATCGATCGCAAACATAAAGACTGGGCAGCATTGCTCACCTGGGGCATAGATTTAGATTAATATTCAACATTTAACAGTAAAAAACACAACAATTAAATATTTTTAGTATTTTTGCACTTTCTTACTCCCATAGTAAGAAAGTGCATTTTATTGAATACTATATAAATAAACACTAAATGAAGAAACTCGCAGTGGTCGCTTTCGGTGGCAATGCCCTGCTTCGCAGCGGCCAGAAAGGCACCTATAAAGAACAATTAGCCAACGTTGAACAAACATGCGAAAGTCTGTGCAACCTCTTGAAGCGCAACTATAACGTTGTTATCGGACACGGCAACGGTCCACAGGTAGGCAACGTCATGCTGCAGCATGAGGCAGGCCGTTCAAAAGGCATCGAAGCCATGCCAATGGATTTCTGTGTTGCCGAAACCCAAGGCTCCATCGCCTATATGATTGAGATGGGTCTCCGCAATGTCATGGCACGCAACGACATCCAGCGTAATGTGGTGACGCTCGTCACCATGGTGGCAGTCAACAAACTCGACCCTATGTTCCAGAACCCCACCAAACCCGTGGGACCATATTACACCAAAGAGCAAGCTGAGCAATTAGCCGCTGAGACGGGAGCCAAATACAAGGAAGACCCCAAAGGCAACGGCTGGCGCAAAGTGGTTGCTTCACCCAAACCCGTACGCATCAACAATATCAAAGTCGTTGAGCAACTTGCCAAAGCTGGCAATATTGTAGTCACCGTAGGTGGTGGTGGCATCCCCTGTGTTGAGGAGAGCGACCGTGTTACAGGCGTAGAGGCCGTAATCGACAAAGACCTTGCCAGTGCACTTTGTGCCATCGAAATAGGTGCCGATGAGTTCTATATCCTCACCGATGTACCTAAGGTCTACATCAATTTCCGCAAGGAGAACGAGCAGGCTCTCGACACCATCACCGTCACCCAAGCCAAGAAGTACCTCGAAGAGGGTCAGTTCGCAGAAGGCAGCATGGCTCCCAAGGTGCGTGCAGCCATCATGTTCGTTGAACATGGCGGCAAGGAGTGCATCATCACCGAGGCCGGCCAGCTCGACAACCCCCACTGCGGAACCCGCATTGTCCGCTAACTATAGGGAGTGCGAAATTCCTGCCGCACAGAAAAACAAACCACTCAAGCATTTAAATATTCAAACATTAAAACAAAAATAAAATGGCTTACAATTTAAGAAACCGCAATTTTCTGAAGATTTTAGACTTCAGTCCCAAGGAACTTAACTATCTGCTCGACCTGGCTCGCGACCTTAAACGCGCCAAATATGCAGGCACAGAGCAGCCCCACCTCAAAGGCAAGAACATCGCCCTGATTTTCGAGAAGACCTCCACCCGCACACGCTGCGCTTTCGAGGTTGGT
>CADBOG010000025.1 GCA_902796265.1 uncultured Bacteroidota bacterium | reverse complement strand
AGACCTCTTTTGTATGTCTTTCCACCCCGAATGGCTTCGTTGTTATTCCTTTAATTTGTTTTCGCGGGGCGTAAAGGATGCTGCAAAGATACACAAATAATCCAATTACGAAAAAATTATTCGGTATAATGGACAAAAATTAGGCTATTTTTGAGGACATGTTCTCTAATGGACAAAAATTAGGCTGTTTTTTTGAAGGAAATTTTGCCATCTGAAAAATATCATGTACTTTTGCACCGTCGATGAAGCGGAGAGGAGCTCTGCTGGGGAGCAACTCCTCAAGGAATAGTCGACAGGGTTTTATACCAATGAAAGGGCTGCCGTTTGCGGCAGGTGCCCACAATAGAGAGCAAGGATGGCGCAGTTCGATATCGTGTAGGTATGTTAAGTCCAAGGATGACATACGTCACAGCTGCCGCCAGATGTCCTGTAACCTGCGACTTTTTCACGCTGCGAAAGTACTAACTTTTTGCCAAGTGACAAAAAATGCTCTATGATGATGAATCTACGACAGCAAATAAAAACCAAAACAGACAATAAAAAAATTACTATTTCGTTTATTGAATATGAAAGTATTTCACGGAAGTAGCCAACAGATAGAAACCCCACTCTTAATCGAGCCAAATGGCGAGTGGTTAGACTATGTGAGCAACAATCGCAATGGCATAGCCACCGAAACTGTCGACTTTTCATTCGGTCCCGTTGCCAATGATGATGTCTACCGTACATTTGCTGCATACCAGGCTGGAATTTTAACTCGAGAAGAAACAATAGCCCGACTTAAAATCAAGCCACTATACGACCAGTTGACTTTTAAAAGCGAGGCTTCGCTAAAATATATTCATTTCACAAAAGCCTACACAATATGACCCAGCAAGAACAACGCCAATTCACCGCCGTGATGCAAATGATTGTACCGATGGTTGTTGACCGAATGGTGAAAGACTACGGTATGAAGCCCGACGACGCATTGCGGCAACTTTACTGCTCGAAACTTTATGCCGACCTTGAACGCGAGAGCAGCAAACTGTGGCATCTCAGCCCATTGGCATTGGCGCAACTGTGGTATGAGGGCAAGAACAACGAACACATACATTACCCCGAAGAGGCCTGAAAAGACGATCTCACAACATAATCATTTATGGCAATTCACGGACATTCACGGGCATTCACGTTCCACAAGATGATTTATGAATAATTCCTGGTCTATTTCTGAAAATTCCTGTTAAAAAAATATAGCTTATTTATATTCCGCAACCAATCATTTTAAGCATCTGTTTATGAGCAAACCACTGGAATTCCTAATCTATTGTATTGAAGAATACAAACGGATTCACGGCACCCAAGGCCGCGAGACCTACGACCTTTTCGATCGCAGTGGTGCCGCCCGCTACATCATCGACCACTACGAAGCCCTCCATACCGCCGGCATCGAATACACCCTCAGCGATATCAGCGGAATGCTGCAACAAGGATATGGTCAATGAACCTATGTTCATAAAAATGCCACAATAAAAAATGCCGTTGTCTATTCCATTAGACAACGGCATTTTTTGCAATTCCTTGGATGGAATTGGCTACAATGAGCAAGTTTTAATGCTTATTTGATGAGGAAGCTGAACTTGTTGAAGTTCTCGAGTGCGATGCCAGTACCACGAGCAACAGCACGAAGAGGATCTTCTGCGATATGCACTTTCAGTTTTGTCTTAGAGGCAATACGCTGGTCGAGACCACGGAGCAATGAGCCGCCACCTGCCAGATAGATACCGCTCTTGTAGATATCGGCAGCCAACTCGGGAGGTGTATCGCCAAGCGTCTCAAGGATTGCAGACTCAATACGAGCTATCGATTTGTCGAGAGCATGGGCAATCTCTTTGTAGTTGACCAGGATATTCTTTGGCAAACCAGTAAGAAGGTCACGACCGAGAGTCTCATAGTCGTCTGGTGGATTCTCCAGTTCCGATACTGCCGAGCCAACATTGATTTTAACCTTCTCAGCGGTACGCACACCGATGATAATATTATGCTGCTTGCGCATATATTCCACGACATTGTCGTTGAACTCGTCACCAGCGACCTTAATTGACTTGTTGCAGACGATACCACCAAGGGAGATGACAGCGATTTCGGCTGTACCACCTCCGATGTCGACAATCATATTGCCGTATGGCTCAAGGACATCGATACCGATACCGATAGCGGCAGCCATAGGTTCATGAATCATCTTAATCTCCTTAGCGCCAGCCTGCTCGGCACTCTCGCGAACAGCACGCTCCTCGACGTTGGTGATACCCGAAGGAATGCAGATAACCATACGTAATGCCGGAGGCATAAAGGAACGAGAGATATTGGTCATCTTGATAAGCTCACGGATGAGGTGCTGTGCCATCTCGAAGTCGGCGATGACACCGCCTTTCAACGGGCGAATCGTCTCAATATTGCGGTTATTCTTTCCTTCCATCTGCTGCGCACGCTTGCCGACAGCCATGATCTTTTGGGTTGTCTTGTCGAATGCCACAATGGATGGTTCATCGATAACCACCTGACGGTTGTAGATAACTATGGAGTTGGCCGTCCCCAAGTCCATTGCTAATTCCCTGTTAAATAATGAGAAAAGTCCCATATCTATTTTGTGACTAACTATTGTTCTTTAACTTGTTTTAACTAATTTTCTACTAATACGTAAAAAACGGCCTTTTGTTTCGTTTCTCTACAAATTAATGTTTGAAATGGCGTTTGCCTGTAATAACCATAGCCATCTTGTTATTCTCGCAGAAGTCGATGCTGTCCTGGTCATGGATGGAGCCTCCCGGATGGACAACACCCGTGATACCTGCCTCATGGGCGATTTCGACACAATCGGGGAAGGGGAAGAAGGCATCGCTGGCCATGACAGCCCCATTAAGGTCGAAACCGAACGACTTAGCCTTTGCAATAGCTTGGCGCAGAGCATCTACACGTGAAGTCTGACCCGTTCCGCTTGCAAGCAGCTGACCGTTCTTGGCAAGCACTATGGCGTTGCTCTTTGTATGCTTTACAAGGATAGTGGCAAAAGCCATATCAGCAGCCATAGCGGCAGAAACGGTAGTAGAGGTAACACTCTTGGTCAGTTCTTCAGCAACGGGTACAACATTGTCCTTATCCTGAACCAGCACGCCGTTCAGCACATTACGGAACATGGTGTCCTGCATCTTGAATTCCTTACGCTTCAAGATGATACGATTCTTCTTGCCTTTGAGCACCTCAAGAGCATCAGCATCGTAGTCGGGAGCAATGCAGACCTCGAAGAATATCTTGTGCATCTCCTCGGCAACCTCTTTGGTAACCTTGCGGTTGGTGATAAGTATGCCTCCGAAAGCGCTGACCGGGTCGCCGGCAAGAGCATCCTTCCAAGCGTCGAGAAGGTTCTCGCGACAAGCCATACCGCATGCATTATTGTGCTTAAGGATGGCGAAGGCCGTCTGCTGGAAGTCATCAATCAGATTACAGGCAGCATCTATATCGCCAAGGTTGTTATAGCTGATTTCCTTGCCATTTAGTTTGTCGAAACAGGCGTCGAGGTCGCCAAAGAAATAACCTTTCTGGTGGGGATTCTCACCATAACGGAGGACGCTGCACTTGTTGTAACTGCGCTTGAAGGCAGGAAGATTTTCTGTCTCATTGAAATGATTGAAGATGGCGGTGTCGTAGTGACTACTAACAGCGAAAGCGTAAGCAGCAAAACGATGACGATCCTCGAGAGTGGTCTCGCCATTCTGTTCGGTATAAATCTTCAGGAATTCCTCATAGTGGTCGACAGAAGGCACAATGACGACATCCTTGAAGTTCTTGGCAGCAGCACGGATAAGAGAGATGCCACCGATGTCTATTTTTTCGATGATGTCTTGTTCGGCAGCACCGCTGGCAACAGTCTGCTCGAATGGATAGAGGTCGACGATAACCAGGTCTATTTCGGGTATCTCATACTCATTGAGCTGTTCGCCGTCGCTGAACATGTCGCGACGCGAAAGGATACCGCCAAACACCTTGGGGTGCAGAGTTTTGACACGACCGCCAAGAATGGATGGATAGCCCGTCAGTGATTCTACGGTTACTGCATCGATGCCGAGATCTTTGATGAATTTGTAGGTTCCGCCTGTAGAATAAATGGTGACGCCATGAGCGTCAAGAGCCTTAACGATGTCCTCCAATCCGTCCTTATAGAAGACAGAAACGAGGGCTGATTTTATGCGTTTGGATTCCATATTATAGTATTATATATATTAACAAACTGATACAACATACTGAGGACGCACCACTTGTGCAGTACGTCACCCAATAATTGCTATTTGCAAAAATACAACTTTTTTTCGAATACACAAATTAAACCCAAATCGGTCATTAGAACGACACAGTTATTATTTTCTCTTGCGTTTGAATATGTCTCGATTGGTTACTTTAGTGGTGATACTCACTTCGGGACAAACTGCACCCACAATGTCAGTCGCCAAATACGATGCCTAGGCCTTTGGCTGTATGGACAAGGAGTCCTTTGGGGTCGACAAGGTTCTGGGCCTTTACTGCTTCCGCAAGAGGAACGGCCACAATGTTTGGGTGCTGGTATGCAACCATCTGTCCATAATGACCTTCTATAACCAGTTCCATAGCACGGACACCAAACTCGGAAGCAAGGATGCGGTCGAAGGCAACGGGGGAGCCTCCACGCTGCAAATGGCCGAGGATTGTGCAACGGATGTCATGCTCAACGCCTGCCTGACGCAATTCCTCAGCAAGCTGATTGCCTATGCCACCAAGCTTGATATGCTGATAACCTACCTCGCTGCTTTTTGACCCAACCACATCACCTCCAACGGGCTTAGCTCCTTCTGCAACAACAATGATGCAGTATCCGCGACGTTTGTTATATCGCTGCTCAATTTTTGCCTTAATCTTATTGACATCGTAAGGAATCTCAGGTATGATGCAGACATCGGCACCACCTGCAATGGCACTATGAAGGGCAATCCAACCGGCATCACGTCCCATTACCTCCATGATGAAAACACGATTGTGGCTGGCAGCCGTTGTCACTAACTTGTCGATAGCATCGGTACAAATCTGCACAGCCGTCTGGAAACCGAAGGTGTAGTCGGTCATCGAAAGGTCGTTGTCGATGGTTTTGGGAACACCTACGATATTAAGTCCCTTGTTATATAGGCCAAGTGAAATGCGTTGCGAACCGTCGCCACCGATGTTGATTACAGCATCAACACCGAGGTACTGAAGTTTGCGCAACATCTCATCACTACGGTCTACCGTTGTCCAAGTACCATCAGGATTCTTGATAGGCCAAGCAAAGGGGCCTCCCTTATTGGTGGTACCAAGAATAGTTCCACCTTGAATCTGAAGACCTTCGACGCGCTTTTCATTAAGCATTTCTATTTCGGTAGGTTCACGGAGCACACCATTGAAAGACTCGATGCATCCCACGACCTCCCAATCGTTCTCCTGTGAGGCACGCTTGACAATGCCGCGAATGACAGCATTCAATCCTGGACAGTCGCCACCACCAGTGAGAACCATAACACGTTTTAGTGACATATTATACTACTTTTATTGATTGCAACAGAATAGAACTGAGGGTATTACAAACAACACCCAATCACCTAAAGGTTTACAAAGATAATATTTTAATTTGAATCATCCTCAAAAAGTACGAAAAAAAAAGCACTCCTGAGAACGGGAGTGCTTTTTTCTATATACTAATGGCAACCTCTAAAAATTCCACGTATGAACAATAGTTGATGACAACAAGTACTTTTTCAAGATTTCGGCCTCCTTTCGGCATCTTTCT
>CADBOG010000024.1 GCA_902796265.1 uncultured Bacteroidota bacterium | reverse complement strand
CCTTTGGCCTGTGCTACTGATGGTGTGGGTGCTGATTCGGGTGAAGATGCCAGGCGGTCCCGCCATTTTCAAGCAGAAGAGAGTGGGGAAGGACGGAAAGTTGTTCACGATGTACAAATTTAGGAGTATGACAGTAGGACATGGTGGTAGTTCTGTGTCAGTGGCTGGCGAGAGCAGAATAACGCCTTTAGGGGCGAAACTGAGGAAATATAAGTTGGACGAGTTGCCTGAGTTATGGAATGTGTTGATTGGTGACATGAGTTTTGTGGGGCCTCGTCCTGATGTTCCAGGTTATGCAGACTTGTTGCAGGGTGAGGATAGGTTGATTTTGAAATTGCGTCCTGGTATTACGGGACCTGCTTCGTTGAAATATAAAAACGAGGAAGAAATTCTTGCAAAGGTCGATGACCCTCAAAAGTATAATGATGAGGTCATCTATCCAGACAAGGTGAGAATAAATCTTGACTATTATTACCATCACTCCTTGTGGGGTGACATCAAATTGATCATAGAGACTGTTTGTGGGTAAGAAAATAATTCGTGCCACTACAATTGGTATGTCACTAAATATCTTTTGTGGGGGCCTCTTGCGAGAGCTGAAAAATGAGGGGTATGATGTTGTGGCATTGTCGAGTCCAGATGAGGATTTGAAGGAGTTGGGCGAACGGGAAGGAGTTCGAACAATTGGTGTGCAAATGGAGCGACATGTGAGTCCTTTGAAAGATCTTGTTTCGTTGGTGAAACTGACGCGAGTGTTGCGAGAAGAGAAGCCTGATATGGTACATTCCATGACTCCCAAGGCAGGACTTCTTTGTATGATGGCTGCCAAGATTGCTGGTGTGCCCGTTAGACTACATACATTTACAGGATTAGTGTGGCCTACAGCAACAGGGTTTTCACGCAAAATTCTGATGATGACCGACCGAATTACATGTGCTTGCGCCACACATATTGTACCAGAAGGAGAAGGGGTCAAACAGGA
This sequence comes from uncultured Bacteroidota bacterium, assembly GCA_902796265.1. Taxonomy (GTDB): domain Bacteria; phylum Bacteroidota; class Bacteroidia; order Bacteroidales; family P3; genus Colimorpha. The sequence goes on along the minus strand of CADBOG010000024.1, from coordinate 4,303 downwards.
TTTGCAGCGCTATATCACTAAGAAACCTATGAATGTGTTGGGATATGGTAATGTGAGAGGAGTGGATTTGGACTATTGGAAAAGAAAAAATAACTGTGTGAAACGTGATTCCCTTACGTTTATTTTCGTTGGTAGAATTGTCCGTGATAAAGGGGTTAATGAATTGGTGTCGGCTTTTATGAAGTTGAATCAATTGTACAAGGGTATTAGATTGTTGCTTGTGGGATCATACGAAGAAAATCTGGATCCAGTGTTGCCTGAAACAAAACGACTGATTGATACGTGTGAAAGCATTGAGGCTGTGGGCGCTCAGAAGGATGTACGTCCTTTTTATGAAAAAAGTGACGTGTTGGTGTTCCCCAGTTATCGGGAGGGATTCCCCAATGTTGTAATAGAAGCGGGTGCGATGGAACTGCCAAGCATCGTAACAGACATTAATGGATCAAGGGAGATTATAGAAAATTGGAAGAATGGTGTGATAGTGCCTCCACGTGACGGACAAGCATTATATGATGCGATGAAGTGGGTGATAGAGTATCCTGAAGAAAGGGGAAAAATGGCTGAAGCTGCCCGTCCGATGGTAGAAAATCGATATGAACAAGGGTTCGTGCGACAATGTCTCAAAGATTATTATAAGGAAATAATGCCTTCGTCATAAATCAACAAAATGAAACTATCCGTCATCGTTCCTGTCTATAACGTGGAGAAGTTCCTTCCTCGTTGCCTTGACTCTCTGCTCCGCCAAGGAATGGAGTCGGGAGATTGGGAGGTTATTTGTGTGAACGATGGCTCACCTGACAAATGCGGTTCTATTCTTGTAGAGTATGAAACCAAACACCCTGATGTTTTCAAGGTCGTCACGCAGGAAAATCAAGGTTTGGGCGGGGCGAGAAACTCTGGAACAGCTATGGCTAAGGGCGAATATGTGACTTATCTTGACAGCGATGACTACATTATTGACCTTGCTTATTCCTACTTGTTGGAACATTTCTGTCAAGACAAACCGGATGTACTTTGTTATAGTCATCGTTGTATTTATACGGATGGCAAGACTCTTCAAGATTCTCAAGCTAAACCTGATGGCAAAGTTCTTTTTGATGGCGATGGGCTGGATGCATATAATCGTTGGCCTCTGCCTTTTGTTTGGACGAAATTCTACAAGCGTTCTTTCATTCAGCAACATCATATTGAATCTCATATTGTTGCCTGTCAGGATGAGATATTTAACTTTGATGTGTTCCGTCAGCATCCTCGCACGCGTATTGTAAGTAGTAATGTGTGCCGTTATGAGTTGGGGAATGAGAATGCCATCACGCGGAATTCTAGCAAAAAGAAAGTGATGAAGATGCTGGAAGATATGTTCTCCAATATAGACTATATACATGATTGCTTGAATAATAAAAATGCAGAGATAACGCCTGCAGCTATACGAGATGTCAATTATTTCTTGAATGTTTATCATAAGAAGTTGGTTATGGTATTCCTCACATGGAAAGAGTGGCGTTTTTTTCGTACAAAGATGTTTGGTTACCCTCCCTATGAACCAGTACCAGATAGCGATACCCGTATGGCACAATGGCTTGGAATTATGAAAAAATGGTCAGGTTCATCCTATCTATTTTACATAATGATTTATTTTATCCGTAATATAATTTTTTTCAAACTTGTTCGTCCGCTGATGATGAAGAAGTGCTCTGAAGATTCATAGCGACGTTCAACACAAACACATTAAAAATAGTGAATATTGTTTATTGTACAGATATTGTTTATGAGTTGTCTGGAGTGGACGTTACCACGATAACCAAAGCGAATGCTCTTGCCGAGATTCCAGGTAATCGAGTGTGGATTGTAGTATCAGGAAACCCGCAGTCGTTAACGCATCGTTTGAAGAAGGTTTCTGTGATTGAAGTGAATGTCCAATATTATACGAAAGATAGTAAAGGTCTTCATGTAGCCCTGTGGGATATATACAAGATGAGGAAGGTACACAAACAAAGATTGGAAGTTTTCTTGGAGAATATTAATCCAGATGTTGTTATTGCATCGGGAGTCTTGATGAAATATTTCTTGCCGTCTTTGAGATTGTCTTCTCGTCCAGTCTTTATCAGAGAACTGCACTCTAATAGGGATTATAGTATTCAAGTTGCTACTTCATGGAGCGAGAAAATGATAGCATGGGGTGGCTATATCTATGATTATTATTGGAAAATTCGTGAATACGATCAGATTGTTGTGCTGACAGAGAGTGAGAGGCGCGGCTGGTGGAAATATTGGAAGAAAGTTGTCGTGATGCCTAATCCGATTACTCATTGGAGTGGATTGGTGAGTAAGGATAATGCGAAGGTAGCCATCACGAGTGGACGATTGGCGAAGATGAAGAACTTTTCAGGGCTCATCAATATTTGGGCAAAGGTTATTCAATATCATCCTGATTGGATTCTGCGGATATGGGGGGTGGGTGAAACACAGGAGGAATTGGAAAATCAAATAAAAAACATGGGATTGTCGGAGCATGTGTTTTTGATGGGTTATACCGGCGAGATGAGCGTGGAGATGAGCAAAGCCTCTCTTTTTGTTTTTACCTCTTTGTCTGAAAGCTTCTCTCTTGTAACCCTTGAAGCAATGTCGGTCGGCATTCCCACAGTGGTGTATGAATGTCCCGGTGGAATCCGTTATGTGGTGAAGGATGGCGAGACGGGTTTTTTAGTGCCGATGAACGATGAAGATGCATTTGCTGAAAAAGTGTGCATGCTTATAGAAAATGAAGAATTACGCAAGAGGATGGGACAAGCGGCATTGAAAGAGTCTGAGCAATATAAACTCGATGATATCATTCAACGTTGGATGACTTTATTTCAGGAGTTGTTGTCTAAGAAAAAGGGAACGAAAACATAAAAAGGATATATGGATAGAATTTATTTATGTCTTGCCCATATGAGTGGCAAGGAACAGCAATACATTCAGGAGACGTTTGACACGAATTGGGGGCGTGCCTCTTGGTCCTAATGTGAATGTGTTTATGGATAGTGAAAATGGCACATATAACATGGCTCCTCAGTGTCTTGCTCAGCCGCGATGAGTGGAAACGCTACACCCATGTGCTGCGCATCGAGCGACAGACGAGCGTCTATGGCGACCTCTTTGTGGGTAACACCATTACCTTTCTGAAGAAAATGACCTGCCACTCCTATTCCGAGTACCTGTTCGTCCACTTCTTCCATCGCTATGTCTTCCTCAAACACATTCTTCCCCGTATATAGGAATAGAGAGAGATGACACATCAAATAGAACACTACAAACATCCAAATATAGAAAAAAGGTGAAAATAGCCTATTGTACAGATAGCATCGACCGACAGGGAGGCATCGAGGTGGTAACCCTTGCCAAAGCCAACGTTTTGGCTCAACTGCCTGGTAATGAAGTGTGGATTGTCGTGGCAAAAAACAAACACTCATCCATGACGCACCTCTGCAAGGCCAAGGTGTATGATCTCGGTGTACATTACTACGAAAACGACTTCAAAGGCGGTTATTGGCATGCGCTGTTCGACTACATGCGCAAGCGGAAGACCCACTGTCAGCGTCTGGAGGAGGCTCTCAACGACATACAGCCCGACATTGTCATCTCCACGGGCACTAGCATGAAGTTTGCCTTGCCTAAGTTCAAACTCAAGTCCAATCCTGTCCTCATCCGCGAACTGCACTACTCGCGCCACTACCGTCGGGAGACCACCTCAGGTTTGCGCGGGCAGTTTATGGCCTTTGCCGGCGAAAGTTACGACTACCACTTCTCCATCAGGAAGTATGACAAAATCGTCGTCCTCACCGAGGCGGACAAGTCTGGTTCGTGGACTACGTGGAACAAGGTGGTGGTCATCCCTAACCCCATCACTCATGCCTCCGACAATCTCTCGGCAGGTACGGAAAAGGTGGCGGTCACGGCGGGTCGTCTCGTCCTCAGCAAGAACTATGTTGCCATGATTAATGTGTGGAGGAAGGTGGTCGACCGTCATCCCGACTGGTCGCTCCACATCTGGGGGTCAGGTGCCATGCAAGCTACACTGGAGCAGCACATCAAGTCCTTGGGACTGACTGACCGTGTTTTTCTGAAGGGCTTTTCATCCACGGTGACTGATGAGATGGCCAAGGATTCCCTATTCATCTCCACCTCAGTTTCCGAAGGTTTTTCGCTGGCCACACTCGAAGCTATGTCTGTGGGCATTCCAACGGTGGTGTACAGTTGTCCTGGTGGAATCAGTTATGTGGTGAAAGATGGTGAGACAGGTTTTTTAGTAAAGATGAAT
>CADBOG010000023.1 GCA_902796265.1 uncultured Bacteroidota bacterium | reverse complement strand
GCCCGACTCGAATTGCAAGTCGATGCATGTATATAGAAATAGAATTAATTGATTGACAATAGATTGAGTTGTTGTTATATAGAAGCGTGTAATTGATAAAATGATGATGACATAAAACGTAGAAATATCAGAAATACATATTGAGCTTTACGCTCTTGTTCTCGTAATATGCTCCCCAATGTTATTTCGGGGGGCTTCTTTTTTGAGGACAAGTGATAATAGTTTTCGGCAAATCAGATAATTGTCGTATTTTTGCAATTGTATATGAAAACTATGATTATTCATAACTTACTGATTATCACCCCCACGCAAAGCGTAGGGGGAAAGGGAACTCCTTCTTTTGATTTTCATGGCCTCTCTCCGCGCCGCTTCGGTTGCGGGGCGGGGCTTGTTTTGTACCCGGTTTTTGACAATAATTTTTAATACATCAATACAATGAAAGATTCACCAAACGAAAAGAAAAACTACGAGGCGCCGCTGCTGACGGTGGTCACGTTCAAGGTAGAGAAGGGCTATGCCGAGAGCGGCATTGCCTCGTATTTCATGCATCTAAATGAATACGACCAGGAGGTCGGCACAACCTTCGGTCGCAGCAGCTACGGCTCGGCAACCGAGGACAACGGCAATCAACAATCATGGTTTTAAGGAGGGCATAACTATGAAGAAGATTTACATCTACATGATGATGATAGCCGCCATGGTGGTGGCCGGAGCAGCCATGACCTCGTGCCAAAAAGAGGAGGCCATCACAGGAAAGTTCAACATGACTGTCAAGGCCACCAAGGGAGGCGGCAACACCAAAGCCCTTTCGCTCGATGGCTCGACACTCAACGCCACCTGGACCGTGGGCGAAAGGGTGACGGTGCACAACGACACAAAGAACGCCGACATTGAGGGCTACCTCGAGGCACAGAGCGCGGGTTCCAGCACCACGCTCGGCGGCACCCTCACCGGCACCGTCGCCGAGGGCGACGAGTTGACGCTCAAGTTCTGCAGCCCCAACTATAGTACACAAGACGGCACACTGACCGGCAATGCCACAAGCATCGACAAGGTGTGCGACTATGCCACGGCCACGGTAACCGTCACCTCGGTCGGCAACGGCAAAATCAGCACCGGTAACGCCAATTTTGTCAACCAGCAGGCCATCGTAAAGTTCACGCTCCTGAAGATGGCAGACAACAATGCCCTCAACGTCACGCAGCTCGTTGTCAATGATGGCACCAACGACTACACCATTACCCCCGCTTCGGCCACCAATGTACTCTATGTGGCCATCCCCGCCACCACCACCGTGAATCTCAGGTCTCCCATTGATGGCGCCATCACCTATTTCTATGAGAAGACTGGGGCCAGTTTGGTCGCTGGTCAGTTCTACAACATTACGGTGAAGATGTCCCGCGAAGTCAATCTCGCCAATATCGATGAGGACATTACATTGCTGAATGGCGATAAGTTAACCGGCACACTGGGTGGAACCCACATAATTTCCATCGCCGATGGCGCCATCGTGACGCTTGATGGGGCAAATATCAACATCAACAACAACTCAAAAAATGGAAGCTCAAATTGTGCTGGAATCACTTGTGTAGGCGATGCCACCATTAATTTGTACGGTGGCTCAATAATCCACTGCTCTTCTAATAACTATCCCGGTATACAAGCAGGCCCCTTAGGCAAGACACTTACCATTCAGGGTGAAGGCTCGCTTGATGCCCAAGGCGGAAGCAACGCCGCAGGTATAGGCGGTGGCAGTGGAATTACCTGCGGTAATATCTCACTTATGGGCGGTGCAATAACTGCCTGTGGTGGTGAAGGCGGTGCTGGCATAGGTGGTGGTGCTGGCGGCACATGCGGCAATATCGAGATTGAAGGAGGAAACATAACAGCCACCGGAGGTAATGGTGCCGCCGGTATCGGTAGCGGTTCGGGTTCTAACGCTGTCACTGCCTGCGGCAACATCCACCTTTATGGCGGTATAATAAATGCTTGTGGTGGCGTTGGCGCAGCCGGTATCGGTAGTGGTTCGGGCGGCACATGTAGCAGCATCAAGATTGAAGGAGGAACTATAACGGCCGAAGGAGGTGATGGTGCCGCCGGTATCGGTAGTGGTTCGAATGGCTCATGCGGCAACATTGAGATTGAAGGTGGAAGCATAAACGCAACTGGAGGTGAAGGAGCCGGCAATATTGGCGCGGGTGCGGGTGGTAGTTGTGGAACTGTAACGCAAGGGCCTCTCGCTGGTCTGTTTAGCGTCAGCAGTACCAAACAAGTGCGTTTCTCACGAGGCAACCTAGAGAGTGACGGTACTTTTGCTGTCAACCAGTGCAATAGAGGTGCCAATTTTAGGTCGAATGAATGGACAGCTCCGTCAAATGACTGGTATGTATTGAGTGCTGACGAGTGGAGTTATCTTTACCGACATAGTACTTTAGGATATGCAACCGTCAATGGTATTCATGGGTTAATCATCCTCCCTGATAACTATTCTGGTTCTATTAATCATCCATACGACTCTAATAATACGACATATACTACAGATCCGTGGGATGACAACATTTACTCTGGTGATACTTGGGCAACTATGGAGAATAACGGTGTGGTCTTTCTGCCTGCTCAAAATGAAGATGCTGATTTTGGCTACTATTGGTCAAGTTCTGATTGTTTTCAGTTCAGGTGTCAGGGGACAGGATTATTTATAGGATCAGGACCTTGGAACACAAGCATTAGTCTCAATTCAAATCAACGGTACGCATGTGTACGTTTAGTCCAGAACAAACTGATTAGAAGGTAAAAAAACACACTTGAAAAGAATCTTCCCATCGGGTAAACAAATGCACAAGGCAGCCTTCGGGTTCTGGAATGAAAAAAAACTTGCCTATATGAGTCACGATACACAAGCCTCAACCTTTCTTACTAATCAAGTATCGACCTTTCTTAGTAATCAAGCAGGCACCTTTCTGGGTAATCAAGCTGTGACCTTTTTTAGTAATCAAGTTAGCGCATTTATTAACAATCTAAAACATAGCAAATTATGAAGTATTCTGTTTCTTTGAACCTCGGCAACGAATACATCGGTGCCAACGAGAAGACCATCACCGCAAACGAGGTGGTCGAGACCGTCGACGAGCAGTCACTTGCCCGCGAGATTTCGCACCTCAACCCGCTCATCCCCGAGTAGGTGGCCAAGGCCGTGCTGGAGAACTTCTGCAAAGCCGCCGCAAGCCTCATGTCGATGGGCTTCGCCATCCAGCTGAAGAACGGCTGCTTTGGCCCGCGAGCTTGACGAGCGAACGACGCGGCCCTGCGCCTCTACCCCGACATCCACGTCAAGGGCGGCAACATCAACCTGGCCCGCGCCCAGCAGCTCGACCCCACGGTGACCGAACTGACGCTGGAGAACGCAGGCTCGCTGGTGGACAAGGCCGGTGTCACCGTCCGCGCCAAGGCCGAGTGCGAGCAGAAATTCACCGAGCTGCTTCTCTCGATGGGTGCCAGCGTGAACCGCAAGGAGGTGGTGGAGAAAGCCAAGGTGGAGCGCAAGGACGCTAACGGCGGCTCCGGCTGTTCAACGCCTTCCCCGACATACCGATACAAATGTGCCAGTTCCATCAGCAGAAGATAGTCACCACACGGCTCACGAGGCGCCCGAAGACGGAGGCTGGAAGGGAATTGCGCTCGCTGACACTGATGCTTACAAAGACCGACCGCGAGTCGTTTGAGGGGGCATTGTACCTATGGCATGAGAAATGGGCAGATTGTCTGGACGAGCGCACGACGGACGCGGAGACTGGCAAGAGTCACTACACACACAAGCCTCTGAGGTCGGCATACTTGAGCCTCAAGCGCAATCTGCCGCATCTGTTCACCTATCTCGACCACATGGATATCGGCATGCCAAACACCACCAATGCCATCGACGGGCATTTCTCGGAGCTGAAGACCAAGCTGCGGGTGCACAACGGACTGTCGCAAAAGCAGAAGCGGAAGTTCATCACTGAGTTTTTGAAGGCATAGCAGCGTTGCCCAATGAAACGGGAAAGGACTACGTCCCTCATGGGAAAGAGTCCAGTCTCATTGGTATAACGCTGGCCGACTATTCCTCAACAGGTTGCTCTCCAGCAGAGCCTGTCTCTGCTTCATCGGCGGTGCAAAGATACGTCATTATTTCCATTCAAAGGCAAAACTCATGAAAAATCGAGCATCATTTTTGTCGTTTAGAACACATGTCCTCAAAAAAAGCATCATTTTTGTCGTTTAGACCCTAATTTTTGTCCATTAGAGAACATGTCCTCAAAAATAGCCTAATTTTTGTCCATTACACCGAAACCGTTGGATTGTTACACTTTTTAGTCGCACTTTTTGTTGGTTAGCCACACTTTTTAGTCGCACTTTTTGTGAGTTGGATACATTTTTCTGTTGGAGTTTGCCAATATTTTTGTATTTTTGCAATGTTAAGTGCAATAATTATTAGCAATGATACGGTACAAAATCAATGAGTTATACCAATGGAAGGAAAGAAAAAACCGTAAGCCGCTCATCCTTCAAGGCGCCAGACAGGTGGGGAAGACCTGGCTGATGAAGACTTTTGCGGCCGAAGCCTTTCCCAAACACATATATGTGAACTTTGAGGAGAATGTACATCTGCGGAACCTATTCGAGAAGGATTTCGACATAGAGCGAATACTTTTTGACATATATGTGGCCACCGGCATTCGGGCAGACGAAAACACATTGCTTTTGCTCGACGAAATTCAGGAAGCACCGCGAGGAATTACGGCACTAAAATACTTTTGCGAAAACCTGCCGCAACAGCCTGTTGTTGCGGCAGGTTCCCTGCTTGGCATCGCATCGCACTATCGCGACAGCGTTCCTGTCGGCAAGGTCGACTTTATGACCCTTTACCCTCTCTCTTTCTTCGAATTTCTTGAAGCTATGGGGATGAGGCACCTGCTGGAGCCGATGAAACAAAAAAGATGGGAGTCGGTGGCAACAGTACAATCTTTGCTGGAAAATATGTTGCGACAATACTACTATGTGGGTGGAATGCCTGAAGTGGTGCAGTCGTTTGTGGAAGAAAAGGATTTGGCGCAGGTGCGGAGGTTGCAGTCGGCGATTCTCGACTCCTACGACCGCGACTTTTCGAAGCACGCTCCTCTGGAAGAGGTGCCACGCATACGAATGGTTTGGCAAAGCATCAGCGGACAGCTGTCGAAAGAGAACAAAAAATTCATCTATGGGCTCATCAAAGAGGGCTCACGGGCAAAGAATTTCGAGCTCTCGATAGAATGGCTTCGCGATGCCGGTCTCCTCTACAAAGTCAACCGGGCAAAGAAAGGGCAACTGCCACTTGCCGCCTACGAGGAACTCGCGGCTTTCAAAGTCTTTATGCTTGACGTCGGCCTGCTTGGTTGTATGTGCGGATTGTCCCCACAAACACTGATAAAAGGCAACGCGATATTCTCCGACCACAAGGGTGCCTTGACTGAACAATATGTTTTTCAGCAGCTGTGTTTGTCTGCCGAAAACAAAATATATTATTGGTCGGCAGAAAATTCGAGAGGGGAGATAGACTTTCTTGTGCAACGTGGCGACAAGATAGTCCCCATTGAGGTCAAAGCGGAAGAGAACCTTCAGTCGAAAAGCCTGAGACATTTTGTAGAGGCCAACGAAGGTCTGCACGGCACACGCTACTCGATGTCTCCATACCGCGAACAATCGTGGATGACAAACTACCCGTTGTATGCCTTAGAAGCCACAATGCCGTGGACAGAGAAACGATAGCAACAGTACAGAAGCATTGCAGAAAAAACAGATAAACAAAACCACAAAATGGACACCACCGAAAAACGATTTGAAAGTGACATAGAAGCCTATCTGCTCGACGAGGGCGGATATATCAAAGGCGACCAAAAGACATACGATAAGGCGAAAGCCATCGATATGGCTACGCTTATCAGTTTCTTATATTATCGTACTGGTGGAATGAAATGAAACTTCCTTAGTATCAAAAATATTAGTATGAAAAATAAACTAATTGAATTCGCATCCCTTGTTGGAATATTATTTCTACTCAATGTACTTAGTTATATTGTTGGGATGCTATTTGTAGACAACTTTGAAACGTTTCTCTTTAGTGATATTCAAGTGGCAGATGAATTATTGCTAATTGTTTTCTTTGTACCATTCTTATTAATAGCAATAAGATTCTATAAGAAAGGGGGAATTGTTATTCTCTCAATAGTTAATATTTTTGTGGGATTACTATTTCTTCATAATGACACAATGGATTATGGATGGGAGGTTGTATCAACTTTCGTATTTACAATATCAAAATTCAACCATTTGTTATCAATAATTGTTGACTTTGAGGACTGGCTTAAAATTAATGTAACAATTGTTTGGGGATGTTATATTGCCTTTGTTGGCTATTCTTATGTTTTTATAAGACAAATAATTGATGAGTTATTACAGGGGAAGAGAACAGATTGCTTGCCTCAACAAGAAGATAATTAGTTGAAATGTAGCCACTCCCCTGCTCATTAGCTCAAATAAACCACTAAAAACATCAACGTTTTCGATAAGCCGAGAGGAGAATAGCTTGCTCTTATCCCGAGGCGAGAAAACGACTGTTTCGAAGAAACGAACTATTTGATTCGCCCGTCGCGCTGGATGTTCCGTACCCCGTTGTGTCGTATTTGACTCCCCCAAAAAAGGAAATCGAATACCCGCAAAAACCAAAATAAAGACAATGAGGAATCCGACACGGAATACTATAAGGATTTCTAATTCGTTATATAATTTGCATCGAAAAAAGGAGCCGAAGCAGAATCTACCTTGAGGAGTTATTTTTCACCACTTACCCCCAATAATTATTATAGGAATTGCTTTGGTTATTAAATTCAGTTATTGATTATGATTGAGCCAATTACATATTTGTATTACAGGTGTTATAAACTTTACAGCAGATCCGGCAAGGGGAGTCCGGCTCTTGAACATGCAGTTTTATTTGGGATAATGATATATATTATCATCATTGCAATTGCTGCATTAATTAATGGGACATTTCCATCGGATGCAGTGCTTGGTATATCGTTATTTTTTTCAATGATACTTGTGGTTGTTGTTCCTTTCTTCAAGCACAGGATAGTGAAAAAATATGATGTTATGGGCAAACAGAAGAAAATAATAGGTAATATTGTCTTTATTGTCGAAATACTATTGGTTATTTCCTCAATAATAATATTGATAATGTACAGATAGGATATACTTTATGCGACAGATTTACATCTTGTTGTAGAAAACCATCAGCGTTTGCAATCCACAAATCATATTTCGAATACAGAATATAACCTGCACTTTTGCACTCTGTAAGTAACTCTACAAACCACCCACGGCAAGAAATCAAGTTCTTGTGCTTATACCGATGATACCCGTTCCGTAATTCCGATGATACCCGTTCACTTTTTTGAGAATTGTTGCTATCGATGGCAAAATGAACAGATTCGGTTTGTTATATGTGTTTTTGTTTCGGGTTCAAAGTTTGTTTTTTTCTGATTATTGGAAGTCCCTTTTCCTTATCCCAAATGCCATGTAAAAGTATACTGGGTTCGAGAGCCAATGAACCATAGGTTCGTAGGCCGATGAACCATAGGTTCGAGAGGCTATGAACCCAGTATACTTTTTTGACCCCAATATTAAGTACGATTCAAATCTTTTTGACAT
>CADBOG010000022.1 GCA_902796265.1 uncultured Bacteroidota bacterium | reverse complement strand
CTCGGTGTACACTACCCCAGCGACGTCCTCACGGGTATGATTGTCGGAACGGCATCAGGCATCTTCGGTTATTGGCTTTCAAAACGAATGCAGGAAGAATCCATTCTCCCTGCGCCCAAGTTGATGACTATGCCAATCGTTGTCAAATTCTGAAGTATAATTCCTTACTCTCTATCCGTTTCCGTCAAAGGATCCTTTTGCGATTCCTGACTCATGATTTTCAGCTTACGTGATATCCATACAGAGAAAGGAATGGCGAAGAAGAATGTACAAATGTCGGCAACGGCTTGAGTCATAATGACGCCATCAAGACCGAAGAAACGAGGCAAGATGATGATGGCAGGAATGAAGAATAGCCCTTGACGACTGATGGATAGGAGCGTTGAACGTATGGGCATGCGGATGTTTTGGAAAAGCATGTTAGATGCTGTTCCGAGTGTGACGAGTGGAAATACTGCACACTGCCAGCGGAGAGCTCTGCTGCCGATATCAATGAGGACTGCATCTTCGCTTCGGAAGATGGCAACAATCTGAGGTGCAAATACATATCCAAGCACCGAAAGGACAACAAGCATAGCTGTAGAGACAGAGAAGGCAAAGAAATACGATTGACGCACTCTGTCATATTTATGGGCGCCATAGTTGAAGCCGCATACAGGCTGGAAACCTTGCACAAATCCCAATATTAGGGAGAAGGCAAACATCATTGTACGCGACACGACGGCAAAAGCAGCAACAGCAGAAGCCTCTTGCCCGGAAGGAGCATAAGTAGCTGCAGCATAGTTAAGTATCACCACCGAAGCACAGTTAAAGGCCTGTCTGCACAATGAAGGAAGTCCTCCAGCAATGATTTCGCGATAACAATACCACGATGGTCGGAAATTAGAAAAACGGATATGCACCGACTCCCCTCGTGTGGTTCCCCACAGCAACAGACACCATGCCGAGAATTGACTGATGGCTGTTGCGAGAGAGGCTCCCGTGACTCCAAGGTCGAGCGTAAATATAAGAAGAGGATCAAGCACAATGTTTAGAATGGCTCCACTCACGATGCCTATCATGCCAAAACGGGCGTTGCCTTGCAACCGTAACTGATTGTTGAGCGTCAACGCTGACATCATGAAGGGTGATGCAATCAATATGTAACGCAGATAGTCACATCCGTATGGCACCACTGCCTCGGGAGCTCCCAACAGACGTACTAATTGTGGTAGCAATGGAAGGCCTATGATGGCGGCGAGTATGCCTATAATCAAAGGGGTGAAAAAGCCTACCGAAGCCATAACTCCGGCATCATCATAATGGCGTGCGCCAAGAGTTCGCGAAATGTGATTGCCCGACCCATGACCAAAGAAGAATCCGACCGCCTGAATGAATGTCATATATGCAAAGGCGATGCCTATGCCAGCAGTTGCTTCGGTTGAAAGATGACCGACGAAGGCTGCATCGACTACATTATAAAATGCCGTCACCACCATGCTAATCATAGAAGGGATAGCAAGACGAAGCACCAGTCGTGGAACTGGTGTTTCGGTCATTTCGCGATATTTGGCATCGAGATTTGGCATTTAACTATAATCGCATACAGGCATTCTATACGAGAACCTAAAAAACAAAATCCAGCTTAATCCCTTCTCACTTCTTCCCACCCCTGACGATTTGAGTGTTGCCATTGGAGTTTAACAGTTTGAGTCGTGCCGTCCTGGTCTTGCCATCGCGAAGGAATTCAACATCAACCTCATCACCAGGGTTGAAAAGTGCCACCTCTTCCATCATGGAAGCGTATGAATTGACATCCATATTATTGACTTTAAGCAGAATATCGCCTTGACGCATACCTGCACGGTCGGCAGCGCAGTCGGGGATTACACGAGCGATATATATTCCCATTGGTTCCTCAAGACCAAGCTGCTTGGCGACATCGTCTGTAACCTCTACCACATTGACACCCAGATATCCACGCTGCACAGCACCATACTGGCGAAGGTCGCTGGAGACCTTTCGTGCAATGTTGCTGGGAATTGCGAAAGAGTAACCCGTATAATAGCCGTTGCCACTGGCAATAGCTGTATTGATGCCAATAAGTTCAGCACGACCATTGACAAGGGCGCCACCAGAATTGCCACTGTTAACAGCAGCATCTGTCTGGATAAACGACTCTATTGTGCTTTCGACACCAGGATTATTGATGATGTTCATGTCGCGAGCCTTGGCCGAGATGATGCCTGCTGTCACCGTAGATGTAAGGTTGAAGGGATTGCCGATAGCGAGAACAGGTTCACCTATACGAGCCGAATCGCTATTACCAAAAGGAATGCTTTGCAACCCCGTAGCCTCTATCTTAATGACTGCCAAGTCGGTAGCAGGGTCGATACCGACAATGCGAGCAGGCATCACCTTCTTATTATTTAAGGTGACGAAGACACGCTCGGCATCCTGAACCACATGGTTGTTGGTGACTATGTAGCCATCTTCGCTGATAATAACACCCGAACCGAAAGCATTGTAAGTCTGACGTTTTACTCCACGGTCGATAATCATTCCAAAGAAGGTCTGGTAGAGAGGCGTCAGACGGGTCATCTCGGTCTTGATATGGACAACAGCATCTATGGTGCGCGATGCCACCTCGGTGAAATCCGTCTGTGTGAGAAGGACAGGACGTGTTTCTTGACGAACGGCAGTAGCAACAGTTGTTGCCGCTGGCTTGTCGTTCTGGGCATTACAACCTGATGAAAGCAGAGCAAGTCCGCAAATTGTGAATATGCAAATCAGTTTCTTCATATCTGGCAATGTTTAAATTTTATAGTTTATAGATATTTCCTCACTAACGGTCAACATGTTAATCAATCACATTGTTACACCATTTTAATTAACACTTAACAAAAAAAACGATGTTTTATTATCCAATTAGGATTTTTTTGTAAATTTGCAATTCAGAATAGAAGTTAAATATAATCCTTATAGTATGAAAATCATTATTGTAGGTCCAGCCCACCCCTATCGAGGTGGAATAAGTGCTTTCGGAGAAAGGCTGGCCAACGAATATAAACGTGAGGGTGACGATGTGGAAATGTACACTTTCACACTACAGTACCCTTCGTTCCTTTTCCCAGGAAAGACGCAGTATAGCGATGGTCCAGCCCCTGAAGGACTCAGTATCACGCGACGCATCAACTCTGTGAACCCATTCAACTGGATTAGTGTGGGTCGCGAGATTGCCAAAAAACGTCCCGACTTGCTGATTACTAACTTCTGGCTGCCATTCATGGCTCCTTGTCAAGGAACAATAGAACGTATTGTGCGTCGCAATGGACACACACGTGTCGTTGCCCTTCTACATAACATTATACCACACGAACATCGTCCTGGCGACCGCATATTGTCACGTTATTTCGTGCGCTCTACACAGTCGTTTGTAGCCATGTCGAAGGCTGTGCTTGAAGACCTTAACATCTTCGACAAAAAGAAGCCCCGCGCCTTCTGCCCTCACCCACTCTACGACCACTATGGTGAGCTGATAGCTAAAGAGGAGGCACGCCACATATTAGGACTTGACCCCAATGACCGCTACGTTCTTTTCTTTGGTTTCATACGCGCCTACAAAGGTCTCGACCTTCTACTCGAAGCAATGGGCGATTCGCGAGTGAGAGAGGCTGGAATCAAATTGATTGTAGCGGGGGAATTTTATGGCGACTCAAAGCCATATATGGAGCAAATCGAGCGTCTTGGAATCAAAGACAGCACGCTGCTCTTCACTGAATTCATACCCGATGACAAGGTCAACCTATATTTCCGCGCCTGCGACATTGTGGTGCAGCCCTACAAGAGCGCCACCCAAAGTGGAGTGGCACAGATTGCTTTCCATTTCGAAAAGCCCATGATTGTCACCAATGTAGGCGGTTTGGCCGAAATTGTACCCGACGGCAAAGTAGGTTATGTCGTAGAGCCACAACCAGGACAGATTGCCGACGCCATTATTCGCTACTTTGATGGAAATCATGAACAAGAATTCACCGAAGGCGTACGCGAAGAAAAGAAGAAATATTCATGGAGCAAGATGAGGGAGGCTATTAATCATAACTAAAATGAATACTATATGTATCGAATAGCAGAATCCATAGAACAGAGCATCGCAGTGAAACAGGCGATTCTTGACGATGAGGAGTTCATGAACCGTATAGAAGAAGCTGCCAATATTATGGTCGCCTCACTGAAAGCTGGGGGAAAGATCCACTTCTGCGGCAATGGAGGGAGTGCTGCCGATGCCCAGCATCTCGCAGCTGAACTCAGTGGCCGATTCTATTACGACCGTCCTCCCCTAAACGCGGAAGCACTACATTGCAACAGTTCTTACCTTACTGCCGTTGGCAATGACTACGGTTATGAGAATATCTTCGCACGACTAATGCAAGGCACCGCCAGAAAAGGCGATGTCCTTGTAGGCATAAGCACTTCCGGTAATTCGGAAAACATATTACGTGCATACGATGTTTGCAACGAGATGGGAATCACAACCATCTCGATGACAGGCAAAACAGGCGGCAAAATGAAAGACCGTTCCACCCTGCTGCTCAACGTTCCCTCCACCGACACTCCCCGTATCCAGGAAAGCCACATCATGATAGGGCACATTATCTGCGAGCTTATTGAATCTGCGATATTTCCCAAACAATAATGAATACAATTCTCTATTCTATTACATAAAACAAAACCATGAAAAGAATAGTACACTGCTGATGTCAAAGGTTTGAACAGGGGTACATACGTTGTCGTCATCCACAACCAGCAAGAAATCTGCACAAAAAAACTGATACTACAATAAGGTACTAGCTTAAAAATAATCATTCAAAACTCATTCAAATCGGAAAAAAGATGTAAATTTGCACGTTTTATTGTTTGCGTCAATTAGGTCAATAATTGCAGACAAAACGTTAAAAGTCAACAAGAAACAAATTAATTATATATGAAAGTAAACCGCAGAAAAGAACTGTTCCCTAACGTCAGCGACGAGCAATGGAACGACTGGAAATGGCAAGTGAAGAACCGCATAGAAACTTATGAAGAGTTGAGCAAGTACTTCACCTTCGACCCAGAGGAAGCCGAGGGCATCAAGAAGGCTCTCGCCAAATTCCGTATGGCTATTACGCCTTATTATCTGAGTCTCATCGACCCTAACGATCCCTATGATCCTATCCGTCGACAGGCAATCCCCGCAGGCCCTGAATGCAACATTGCCCCTGCCGACCTCAACGACCCACTGCATGAGGATGAAGATTCTCCCGCTCCTGGTCTTACCCACCGCTACCCGGATCGCGTGCTGTTCCTCATAACCGATATGTGCTCTATGTACTGCCGTCACTGCACCCGTCGTCGTTTCGCTGGTCAGAAAGACGACGAGAGTCCCAGCGAGCGTATCGAGAAGTGCTTGGCCTATATCGAGAAGACTCCTCAGGTGCGCGACGTTCTCCTTTCCGGAGGTGATGCTCTGATGGTCAGCGACCAGAAACTAGAATATATCATCCAGCGCCTCCGCAAGATTCCTCATGTAGAGATAGTCCGTATCGGCAGCCGCACCCCAGTGGTATGCCCTCAACGTATCACTCCAGAGCTCTGCGACATGCTGAAGAAATACCACCCCATCTGGCTCAACACTCACTTCAACCATCCGAATGAGTTCACCCCTGAAGCCGAGCAGGCACTCGCCCGACTCGCCAATGCAGGTATTCCTCTTGGCAACCAGACGGTGTTGCTGCGTGGTGTGAACGACTGCGTCCATGTGATGAAGAAACTCATGCACGAACTGGTACGCAACCGTGTGCGTCCTTACTATATCTATCAGTGTGACCTCAGTATGGGTCTCGAACATTTCCGCACTCCCGTCAGCAAAGGTATCGAGATCATTGAGAACCTTCGTGGTCACACCAGCGGCTATGCTGTACCCACATTCGTTGTTGATGCCCCCGGTGGCGGCGGCAAGACCCCCGTCATGCCTCAGTATGTCATCTCGCAAAGCCCCGACAAGGTCATCTTGCGCAACTTCGAAGGCGTCATCACCACCTACACCGAGCCGCGTGAATACCACGAGGAATGCCACTGCCCTGCATGCGAGGAGAAACGCCGCGTAGACGAAGGTGTTGCTTCACTGCTCGAGACCGACCGCATGGCTCTCGAACCCAGCCACCTGATGCGCCACGAAAGAAACAAAAAGAACTAATCGTGAGTATTAGAAACCATAGAGACAGAAAATTATGGCGTGTATTAATATGCGCCATAATTTTCATTTTACAATTCTCAATTCTTGATGCCCAAGAGGTCTATCCCATGTATCACCCTTGTCGCTGTGAGACAGGCGAATGGGGATATGTAGACGACCAAGGAGAATGGGCAATACGTCCCATGTACGATGCCGTTCTTTACGAAACAAACGGAGGTATGTATCCCGTCTCTATTGGTGGGAAATGGGGATTCGTTGGTACCAGTGGAGAGTCTCTAACCAATGTGATTTACGATGCTGCCGTTTGTGAGATAGACTACACAAAGAACAACTACACAGTGAATTATGCAGCCTTGCGCAGAAAAGGCAAATGGGCATTCATTGATGTGCAAGGCAAATTCGTCACCGACTTCAAATACGATGAGGTGTTAATAATGAATGGCAAATATATCATACGCGTTCGAGAAGGCAAACGTATGCGTAGCGGATACCTCACCGAAGACGGCAAGGAGGTTTGGAAGGACTGATTTTTATTGTTGATAATTGATAGTTGAAAATTGATTCATCACGCATCTAAATCAAATATAAGAATTTGGCGCATAGCGATATGTGCCATGTTTTTCAATTGTCAATTATTGTTTTATAATCCTCTCCAAGCTCAAATTGCGGGGATGAACACACTATCGCTGCTCAAGATGCCATCATCGGCACGCACGGCAGCCCTAGGTTGTGACTATCTTTCTGTTTATACACCTCTCGACCTCAATGTAGGTCTCGACAACCCTTCCCTAATCTGCAACGCATACAACAAAAGAATGACAATCAACTACGTAGGCCTCTTTTCGGGAAGTAATTTCGGAAGTGTCGCCTACGGACTGAAGACCAAGCTGCCAGGATTGTTCTTATTCGGATTCCACTTTAATAGCTATGGTTTCTTTGAAGGTTATGACGAGCAAGATATTCCACAAGGCAAATTCTTTGCCTCCGACATAGCACTTTCTGCAGCTTGGGCAATGGCTGTAGATTCTAACTTCTCTGTTGGATTGTCACTGAAACCCATACTCTCGCAGTATGAGTCCTATACGGCATTTGCGTTCGCTGCCAATGTGGCAGGCAGCTATTTATCTAATGATAAGCGGTTCGCTGCCTCCATACAAGCACGCAATATTGGAGCACAGATATCCACTTTCGACGGAACAAGAGAATCATTGCCATTCGACCTAAGTGCCGCTCTATCATATAAAGCCAGTCGCGCACCTTTCCGCATCTTCTTCGAGATGAACCGATTGACACGCTGGCATCTTCGCTATAGCGACCCTCTAAGTCCCGAGGTTACCACTGACCCTATGACAGGAGAACAATTAGCAAAGCCTTGGTATGATGGAGTTGCAAAGGTGTTGGACGAAGTGGCTCGTCATGCAATGTTAGGCGTTGAGGCCGACATCAAGAATGTTTTCTTTGTAAGAGTCGGTTACCGTTACCGCCAAAATGTGGAGATGGGAGCCAATGACCGTACCAACATCAACCTCAGCGGATTCACCTACGGTTTCGGAATAAAAACAAAGAAGTTCGAATTTGGATTTGCACGACGCAACTACCACTTAGGGCAAGCACCAAATTATATATCATTATCATTCAAACTTTAACATGAAGCTCAGAGTCGTTGTCAGCAATCTGACAAACCCTTACTATAATGTCGCTGTCGAAAATTGGCTTGTCGCTCAGCCTAACGACGACAGTGTTACACTTTATCTTTGGAAGAATCACAGAACAGTGGTTATTGGGCAAAACCAGAACCCCTATTCCGAATGCGATGTAGAACGGCTCATTGCCGATGGTGGTTACGTTATGAGACGAACCACAGGAGGCGGTGCTGTTTACCATGACGATGGGAACTTGAATTTCAGTTTTGTGGCATCTCCTGAACTATATGACCAAGCCAAGCATTTTGAAGTCATCTGTTTAGCACTAAAACATTTCGGCATCGACGCTGAGCTTAGTGGCAGAAATGACTTAACTACTGGCGGGCGGAAATTCAGCGGCAACGCCTTTTCGAAAGGACGCAACCATTGGCTTCACCACGGGACATTACTTATACGTGGGAATGTTGACGATCTGTCGCGCTACCTGCGAGTCAAACCCTCGAAGCTTCACAAACACGGAGTGGCATCTGTTCAAAGCCGAGTTGTCAACCTCGCTGAATTGGAACCTTCTTTGACAAGCGACAACATCGTACCTCACCTCTTTAGTGCATTCCAAACCGTGTATGGAGACACCTGTGAGAGAATTGATTTCGAACAGATTGTCAAGCATCCAGAAACAGAAGAGCTGATAAACAAATACAGCAGCGAGGAATGGCTCTATGGCCGTTGGCGAAACTTCACAGCACAAAAGAGCCATCATTTCGACTGGGGAGAAGTGGAGCTGTTGATAAAAGTTGATGAGAAGAATAAAACTATTACAGATGTCTCGATTGCCACAGATTCGCTAGATGTTGAACTTGCTGAAAAAGTTAGGTGCTTACTGATTAACGCCTCAACTACTGAGGCACCCAAAACAGATGACAAAATTTTGAACGACATATTATCTCTAATATACTGATATACCATCCAACTTCCAACTATCAACAACCATGCCTCTATGAAGACAAGAGAAGTCATTGAATATCTGAACTACAAGTTCTTGCCCAAATACCAGGAGAGCTACGACAATGCCGGATTCCTATTGGGCGACTTAGAGAGCGAATACAAAGGAGCGCTGGTCACAGTGGATATTACACCCAACACTGTAGACGAAGCCATCTCGAATGATTTGTCACTCATCGTCAGCCACCACCCACTCATATTTACAGGCATGAAACGCATCACAAATGCCGATGAGACAGGAAGGATGGTCACCAAACTGATAAAGAACAACATTTCAGTATATGCAGCCCACACCAACCTCGACAATCTGGATTGGGGCATCAATGGTATCCTTGCAGAAAAGCTGAATCTCCTCGACTGCCACATACTCCGCCCAATCGATACGCAAACGAATAACATAGGTGCTGGCATGATAGGACACCTCCCCCACCCTATGCCACTTATGGACTTCCTAACCATGGTAAAAGAAAGGTTGGGGCTTCCAGTAATCCGTACTTCCCAATTGCCAAATGAAGAACCGAACAACAGCCATACACTTCTTCACCCTGAAACTTCCCATATCTCAATACAAAAGGTGGCCATTTGCGGTGGCTCCGGCAGTTTCCTTATCAGCGATGCCAAACGAGAAGGAGCCGACATCTATATGACAGGAGACTTGAAATATCACGACTTCCAACGAGCAGAAGACAATCTGATTTTGGCCGACATAGGGCATTATGAGAGTGAACAATTTGCAAAAGAAATATTTTATCGTGTTATTTTAGAAAAATTTCGTAATTTTGCTTGCCATATTTCGGAGCAAACCAAAAGCTATATATATTATATATAATTATAAATAAGCAAATTGGCAAACACTCCAAGGCCATCCGCACTATGCGAATGTTTAATAAAACAACAAGCAAAACCGCTAACGAAAAACATCAAACATAACATATCATCATAAAATGGCAAAAAAAGTTACGAAAAAAGAACTCACGCAGGAAACTAATCAGCTGGCAGCCCAACAGGCCGCCGCAATCCGTCAGATGGATGTCGATGAAGCCGTTGAGAAAAGGTTAGTGGCACTCTACACTTTGCAAGCCGTCGATTCCGAAATAGACAAGATAAAGATTATCCGCGGAGAGCTGCCCCAAGCTATCCAAGACCTTGAGGATGAAATTGCTGGACTTGAAACTCGCATCAACAATTTCAACAATGACATCAGCGAAACCAATGCTAAGGTCGCCAGCGAGAAGAACGAGATTGCCGAGCACACCGAAATGATCAAGAAATACCAGAAGCAGCAAGACAATGTGCGCAACAACCGCGAGTTCGAAGCCATCAACAAGGAAATCGAGTACAAAGAACTTCAGATTCAGCTCAACGAACGCCACTTGAAAGAAGCATCGGCCCATATCAGGGAGATACAGCAACATATTGCTGCTGCTGAGCAACTGCTCGATAACCGTCGCAAGGACCTTGAAGCAAAGAAGGGTGAACTCGACGACATCATTGCCGAGACCGAGAAGGACGAGAAGCGTTTCCTCTCAAAGGAACAGGAGCAGGAGCAATTCATTGAGCCTCGTTATCTTCAGGCCTACAAACGCATCCGCAACAGCGCACGCAACGGATTGGCCGTAGTCACTATCGACCGTGACGCTTGTGGAGGCTGTTTCAGCAAGATTCCTCCTCAACGCCAGACCGAAATCAAGATGCACAAAAAAGTTATCGTCTGCGAACATTGCGGCCGCATCCTCGTCGACGACGACATCGCTGAGAAAGCAAAAGCCCAACTAGCAAAATAAACCACTATCGTCAACCATCAACTGTCTACCTAACAATGACATATCATTTTAATCCCGAAGAAAAGCTCACTCTTGACAAGATTCAGGAGATATTAGATAACAATATGACCCTCGCCCTCAGCGACGAGGCCAAACGCCGCATCGAGAAATGCCGCAACTATCTCAACAAGAAGATGGAAAACCAGAAGGTGCCCATTTATGGTGTCACTACTGGATTCGGTTCCTTGTGCAATATCAGCATCAGCAAGGAGCAGCTCTCTCAGCTGCAGAAAAATCTGGTGATGAGCCATGCTTGCGGTGTTGGTGACGAGGTACCTGCTGAGGTAGTCCGCCTCATGTTGCTGCTCAAAGCTCAGAACTTCTGCTTCGGCTACAGCGGAGCCCAGCTCCAGACCGTGCAGCGTCTCATTGACTGCTACAATGACGATATTCTGCCCATCGTTTACCAGCAGGGTTCCCTCGGAGCTAGCGGTGACCTCTGTCCTCTCGCCAACCTTATGCTTCCCTCCATCCTCGGCATGGGCGAATGCTATTGGAAAGGCCGTCGCTGCCAAGCCAGCGAAGTCTTCCAAACCAAAGGCTGGCAACCCATAGAGCTTCAGAGCAAAGAGGGTCTTGCCCTTCTGAACGGCACCCAGTTTATGAGCAGTTATGCCGTATGGAGCCTTCTCAAGGCACGTCGTCTCAGCGCACAAGCCGACCTCATTCTCAGTCTTAGCCTTGATGCTTTCGATGGTCGCATCGAACCTTTCTTCGAGAGCCTCCACATGGTTCGCCCCCACAAAGGCCAGCTACAAACCGCAAAAGCTGTCCGCACTTTCACCGAAGGCAGCGACATCATCCGTCGCCACAAAGAGCATGTCCAAGACCCCTACTCTTTCCGTTGCGCCCCGCAGGTTCACGGTGCTGCTAAGGACACCATAGCATACGTTTCTAGCGTCGTCGAGACAGAGATTAATTCTACTACCGACAATCCCATTGTCCTCCCCGATGAGGATATGGTTATCAGTGGTGGCCACTTCCATGGTGAGCCTATGGCTATGGTGCTCGACTTCCTTGCTATAGCTGTTGCCGAGCTCGGAGCCATAAGTGAACGTCGCACCTATCAGCTTATTGATGCCAAACGTGGTCTTCCCTCCTTCCTTGTTGCCAAGCCAGGTCTCAACAGCGGCTTCATGATTCCACAATACACCGCAGCTGCTATTGTAAGCCAGAGCAAACAACTCTGCACCCCATGCAGCGTCGACAGTATTCCCAGCAGCCAGAACCAAGAAGACCTCGTAAGCATGGGTGGCAACGCAGCCACAAAATGCTATCGCGTTTGCGAGAATACCGAACGCGTACTCGCCATCGAGCTTTTCAACGCAGCTCAGGCTCTCGATTTCCGCCATCAGGAAGGTCTCAAGAGCAGCCCAATCATCGAGAAACTTGTTGCCGACTTCCGCCAAAAGGTCAATTTTGTTGACATCGACGAAGTGATGTTCAAGCACATCCACTCTAGCGTCAAATTCCTGCAGGAAATGGCGATGTAATAACGAAATGTCGTTATAACGAGATAACGATATAACGGAATAACGAAGAAATCGAGATAACGGAATAACATTATAACGACAAAAAAACAACGCTTTTGCGTTGTTTTTTTGTTTTATACAATATTTCTTGTCCCGTTGCATTCCGGATAGCCGCTGCAACTCCAGAACAGCTTTCCCGAATTGCTGCCTTTCCTGACCATTCTCTTAATCATCGGCCTACCGCATTTGGGGCACTGCGGCGCGCCGTCGGCAACGCTTTGCTGCGCCCGCGCTGCAAGTCTTTCGGCCGTAAGGGCTTCTGTAAACCCTCCTTCCTTGCGGAAGATGTCCAACAGGGTCTCTATCTGTTTGCCGAGCATCATCACCAGCCTATTGCACAGAATGAGGATGCAATTGGCAGCCGTCAGCGAGTCGTCGTTCTTCAGCCACTTGTCGAACTTGTGTTTCTGTTTCAGGATATGGATACCGCTTTGGTGCAGCACATCGTCGGTATAGTCAGGACGGTCGAGAGTTGTGGCACTCACTTCGCGATATTCATCGGAGTAGATCGACCAGGGGACTTCGCCGAGATGCATGAGCCAATTGACAAAGTCATTGGCCAATTCGGCCAAACTGGCTCGTGCCACATCGGTGAGCTTCATTTCGGTCTCTTTCGATGTTGAGTGGCGCGAATTGCCTTCGGCTATGTTGGCAGGAGCCGAACGGGCAGCCTGCGTCATCTGGTCAAACTGGCGTCCGCAAGGGTCGTTGGTACGGTTCAGGAAGCGGAGGCAGAAGTCCTGAGTGGCCAGCTGAACGACATTAGCCATCACCCAAGTATCGAGCCAAAAATAACCGAAATTCCTGATTTGCATTGCGATTTTCTTTTTTATTAGAAACGTAATTGGTGAAGAAATATTGTATTGAGAGAAAAAATTTTCATTATATCGTTATAACGACATTTCGATATATCGTTATAACGGGTGTAATGGACAAAATTAATGTTTTTTTAGAGGACTTGTTCTCTAATGGACAAAATTAATGGTCGGATTACAGATGATAATATTGCCGTTTGAAAAAAAGTATATACCT